>OMWF01000002.1 GCA_900314665.1 uncultured Actinomycetes bacterium | reverse complement strand
GTTCTCACATGCGGCATTACCTCAGCTGGATAGAGGGACTGACTACGAATCAGTACGTCGAGGGTTCGAATCCCCCATGCCGCACCATGAATTTTAAAGGACCCGGCCATGTGCCGGGTTCTTTTTTGTTCAGGTATGATTCGCGTTACCGAGGAGGCGGGCGGGACAACCTCCCGGCGACTGCGGCGATGCCCCCCTGCAAGGCCCCGCAGCATATCGAGAGCCCTCAACAAAGCGCGGCCCATCTGGTTGAAGCCAGATGGGCCGCTGCCACATTCCTTCTATTCTGCCGCCAGACGCCTCCACACGCTCGAAGGCACCAGACTCTCGTTAAGCTTGTTGACCAGCGCTCCCAGTTGGAGCCGCTCACGCTGACTCAGTCCGGACAGAACGTGATCTGCCAGCAGGCTTTGCTGCTTGATGATCTGACGGCCGTGAGCGCGGCCCTTGTCAGTGAGATGGACCTCGAGCGACCGCGAGTCGTGAGGGCTCGGCTTGCGAGCGATATCGCCTTCGCGCTCCATCTTGACAAGCATCTCGCCCATCGACTGCGAGGTGACACCAAAGGTTCGCGCGAGCTCGGCCTGGGAAAATGCCCCCAGCTCCGGATGCTCCTCAAGCACCTGTTCGTGCCTGAGGAGGCGCGAGAGCACTGCCGCGCTTCTCGAGAGTCCGTAGTTGACACCTCTGCGCTCAACGACACAGGAGAAGCGGATGATGCCATCGATGATGGAGTCCGCCTCCATCATCTGTCTATCGCAGGTGTCAGGGGACTCGCTGACGACCTCGAGCGCCATCACTTATCGCCCGCCTCGAGGTTCTCCGTTGCGCCAGCGACCTGCGGGGCCACTACCTTCTCCTCCCGAGCCCGGCGGTTGAGCCTGTGCATCTCGGGGATGATGAATCCCAGGGTGGTCAGGGCTGAGAGCACGTCGGCGATGGGATAGGTGAAGGGCACAGCTTGCAGCCCGGTGATAGGCAGGATGTTGGGCAGCACCACCGGCAGGAGCAGGATGAGCGGGATCAAGAAGAGCACCTGGCGGGTCAGGCTCAGGATGGCGGCCTTAAGCGGCTGACCCGAAGACTGGAAGTAGTTGGAACCCATCATCTGGAAGCCCACGATGGGGAACAGGGCGGTCATCACCTGCAAGGCAAAGACGCAGAAGGTCTCCAGGTCTCCCCTGATGCCAAACATGTTGACGATAGGCACCGGAATGATGTGGATCAGCGCAAAGAAGAAGGTCATGATGCAGGTGGCAAAGATGACCGCATACAAGAACGATGTGCGCACGCGCTTCCACAACCGCGCACCGTAGTTGTACCCGATGAGCGTCTGGGCGCCCATGGCCACGCCCACGCAGGGCATGAAGGCAAACGAGTTGACGCGGCCAGCCACACCGATGGCGGAGAGAGCGCCGGCCGAGCCGATGGGGTCGAGCGCACCGTAACGCACCAGCGTCTGGTTGAGGATGATGTTGATGATGGAGGCGGCCACCTGCATGACGAAGGAGGCCACGCCCAAGCTCATGATCTTGCCCCAGAGGCGGAAGTCCGGACGCATGCACTTCAGGCGCAGGCGGAACACGGCGTCCTTGCCGGCGATGAGGTACCAGAGGACCGGGACCATGCCGCAGGCCTGGCCGATAATGGTAGCGGCGGCGGAGCCGGCCACGCCCCAGCCCAGGACCATGACCAGCAGATAGTTGAAGACGATGCAGACCGTGGTGCCCAGAATCATGGTAAAGGTGGCGAGCTTGGGCTTGCCCTCGGTACGCAGGAAGTTGTTGGCGCCCATGCCGATGGTCGAGACAAAGTTGAAGACCAGGATGATGCCCACAAAGATGCGAGTCTGGTCGTAGAGCTCGTCGGTGGTGCCCACCAGGCGCAGCAACGGATCCATGCCAAAAATTCCGATCAGGGCCATGACGGCGGAGATGACGATCAGCAGCAGGACCGTGTTGCCAAGGGTCTTCTCGACTTCCTTGAGCTTATCCTGACCCAGCTGGATGGCGGCGAGGGCGTTGCCGCCCTGGCCGGCGAGGGCCGACATGCCCATCAGGATAATCTGGATGGGGAAAGCCAGCTGGGTGACGGAGATGCCCACCGCGCCTACAGCCTGGCCCAAAAAGACGGAATCGACCAGGTTGTAGATGGCGTTGAAGATCATCGAGATAATCGCCGGAATGGAGAACTCCATCAGGAGCTTGCCGATCTTCTCCGTGCCCAAGCGGTCGGTGCTCTGCGCCTGCCGCTTCATTGCCACTTCTGCCATACAACGCCTCTTCTCTCTTGCCTTCCCGCCCCGAGGCAGCAAAAACGACGGCTACGCGAGCCGTCGTTGAGGGCCAAAGGCAGGAGCGCTCAGTTATCGGTTGCTCTCTCTTCTCGGTATATAAGGTACTTGATAAGGTTCCTTAGTATCTGCAATGCCACCTGCCATTACGCGAGTGAGCGCGCATCGCCCTGTGAACGAAGGATGCTACAGTTAACCCACCGGTAACGCATCGCAGTCCTCCCAGCCGACCGGCATGAGGGTGCCGAGAAGAGCCGCGATGAAACAGAGAGGGCGCTATGACCAGCGAACAGATCGAGTATCAAGAGACGCCTTTGCCGTACGACCCCGACGTCCCCATCGTCGACTTTCATACGCACATCTGGACCGACGCCTTTGCTCCGCGAGCCGAGGCGATTCTGACTTCGCGCGACAACTCAAGAGCCTACAATCCGGGTACCGTCGACGGGCTGGTGCACTCCATGGACCTGGCGGGCATCGCCGCCTCGGTAGGCATGGCGGTCGCCACCAAGCCGTCACAGGTCAACACCAACAATGACTTTCTCTCCCAGCTGGTGGGACACAAGCGCATCGCCCCCTTTGCCGCCATCCACCCGGACTTGCCCGACCCCGCCGCCGTCATCCGCCGCGCCGCCCGCGCCGGCATGCGCGGCGTCAAGCTGCACCCCATGGATCAGCGCTTCAAGCCGCAGGAGAAGCGCCTGCGGCCGCTTATCGACGCCGCCATCCAGGAGGGCATGGTCATCCTGTTCCACGCCGGCTCAGGCTTTGCCGATGGGTGCCCCTATGGCAGCACCGACGACTTTGCGCGCTTCTTTGATCACTACAACACCTACGGCAGGTTTGTGTTGGCGCACATGGGCGGCCCCCAGGGGCGCGGGACCAAGCCAGTTCTCGACCCTCAGTGGCCCTGCCACTTTGACACCGCCTATCTGATGGGTAACTTTGCCCCTGATGAGCTTGTCGATGCCATCCATCTGGTAGGCGCCAAGCGCGTGCTCTTTGGCACAGACGCCCCTTGGCACGACCAGAAGACCGACCTCAAGCTCTTCCTCAAGCTTGGCCTGACCCCTGAGGAGAACAAGGCAATCCTCTCGAGCAACGCCCTTGACCTGCTGCGCCTCATCCCCGAGGCCATCGGCTTCGTCAACCGGGTGCCCGCCGAGCCCGACCAGGAGCTCACGAGCGGCTACACGCTGCTGTAGACGAGCTGCACCCGTTTTTCAGGGCATAGCAAGGCATTCTCATACGAGCGGGGGCGGCAGGTCTAAAGCCCTGCCGCCCCCGCTGTTTCGTCTGCTTTCTGGCGCCGCTTTCGCGGCAACAAGCTTAGAGGTTGTTCTCGGTGCGGGCGATTAGGTCGTTTTGCTGGTCGCGAGACAGATCGACGAAGTAGGCGGAGTAGCCGGCGATACGGACAACCAGGTCGCGATACTTCTCGGGTTCTAGCTGAGCGGCGCGCATGTCATCCGTGGAGACCACGTTGTATTGGACCTCCATACCGCCCTCATCCATGTACTCCTTGGTCATGTCGCGCAGCTTGTCGCGCCCGTCCTCGCGGGAGAGGGCTGACGGGTGGATGCGCATGTTGAGCGCCATGCCGCACAGGAACTTGCTGTGGTCGTAGCAGTTGGCGGAGTTGAGGACAGCCGTGGGACCGTTGTGGTCGCGGCCTTGGGCGGGGCTGGCGCCGTCGGCGATGGGGTTGGGGTTCTCGCGACCGTCAGGCGTAGCCCAGGTCACATAGCCCTGCGCCACGTGGTCGGAGGCGCCGTACAGGCCGGCGTGGAACGTCTTGGCGCGCTTGGAGTGGATGTGCTGGCACATGTCGTAGTAAGCGCCTGTAACGTAGTCCATCATCTTGTCGGCCTCGGGATCACCGTTGCCAAAGTGCGGGGCCTCGTTGAGGAGGCGCTGCTGAAGCTGCTCGTAGCCCTTCCAGTTGGCCATGCAGGCGTCGTAGAGCTCCCTCGTCGTGCAGATCTTCTTATCGAAGCAGGCCCACTGGATGGTGCTGAGCGAATCGGCGACGGTTGCCAGGCCGGTCGCAGTGCTGCCGTACTCGTTGTACTTGGCACCGCCCCAGGTCACGTCCTTGCCGGACTCCATGCAGCCCTCCATGGAAATGGAGAGGGTGAAGTACGGGGTGTACGTCTGGATCACATACTCGCAGAGGTTGTTCATCGACATGACGGTCTCGAGGGTGTAGAGCGACATGTCATACCAGGCCTTCTTGACCTGCTCGATGTCGGTCATCTCGTACAGGTAGCCGGTGTGCAGGCTGGACTGCTCCTTGGTGAACGGGTTGGTCCCGTTGTTGAGCGCCATGGTGAGCAGCGCAGAGTAGTGAAGGTTGGTGTTGGGAGGTATCACGCCGTTGGCGCAGGCGTAGTCGGTTCCCTGACCGGTGATCTCCTGGCAGCCGATAATGGCGTAGTCACGGGCGTCCTCGAGGGTGAAGCCATTCTCGCGCATCAGGGCCGGGATGATCTCTTCATCGTTCTGGAACAGAGGCAGGCCGCCGACCTCGCGGTTGACCTGGATGGCGTAGTCCCACAGCTCGTCGGGGGTGTTCTTGTTGACGCGCAGGCTGATGGTGGGGTCGTGCAGCTTCATGCGGGCCATGGAGGCCATGGTCAGGTACGTGACCTCGTTGGTGGCGTCCTCTCCCGTGTACTTGTCGACGCCTCCCAGCGTGGTGTGCATGTAGGTGTTGCCGATGCCGATGATCTGGGCCTGGGCATCCTCGCCGCCGCCATAGAAGCCGTTGACCTTGAGAACGAAGCAGTCGACGATCTCCTGGGCCTGCTCGATGGTGAGGGTGCCGTCCTCCAAGTCCTTCTTGAGGTAAGGCCAGGTGTTGTAGTCAAAGCGTCCCATCGAGCTGATGTCAATAATGCCCTCGATGGAGGAGACCACCATGGCGTAGAGCAGAATCAGGTTGCAGGCCTCACGGAAGTGCTGCGGGGGCTCGGTGGCGATGCAGTGCAGGCCTTCGGCCATCTCCAGCAGCTCCTGCTTGCGGGCTGGGTCTGCGCAGGTGGCAGCCTTCTCCTCGCAAGCCGTGCCGTAGCGGTTGATCATGTTGATGATGCCGGAGGTCACCTCGACGACACCGGTGTAGAACATCCACTTGTCGGTGTCCTCGCCCATCAGGCAGTGGCCGTGAGCATCGAGCCAGTCCTGAGCCTCTTGGCGGATTGCGCCAAAGCCCTTGTGCATGATGTTCTGATAGCCAGGTGTGCTGTGACCGGCGGGCATCACAATCAGGGGCAGTTGATCGCCGCAGGGGCTGCCGCCCACGCGCCGGACCTCTTCAAAGCTGGCCAGATTGAACGTGGTCTGAGCGATGGCGGCGTAGGTCTTATCGGCCCAGTAGGGTACGATCTCCTTCTTGTAGATCTCGTACTCCTCTTTCTTGATGGCCATGGGAACCTCGGCGTCGTCGGGGTTGTGGTAGTAGCCATCGTCACGCAGAGTCCAGCGACCGGTGTCCACACCATGGATCGCATTGAATCCACCGTCCCAGTTGGGAATCGTGCCGCTGCCGCAGAAGGTGGCAGCTTTGTTGCAGACAAGCATCTCAAAGTCCTCAACGCGGACAGTCTTTTGCTCGAGGACGTCGCGGACGATCTTGGCGTGTTTCAG
>OMWF01000180.1 GCA_900314665.1 uncultured Actinomycetes bacterium | reverse complement strand
TAAAATATTAGCAAATTTGCGAATATTTTACCTGTAAATTCAAGAGAAATACTTCCTCATATACTTGAATTTGTCGAGTGGGAATAAGGAAATGGTCCAGTTGATCAAGCCGCATCCTGTACGTCTAGTTTCGATAGCTTGCAACTGGTGCACTGTAGTGGACAGAGTCGTCTGAATTATTGGGGAACGCGAAATGCCAGAGGGCCCTGAAATCTGCGGATTTCAGGGCCCTCTGTGTGGGTGCTTACGTGGGGATAATTACCTCTCGTCGGGCATGAGGGTGGGCTACGCTTTCAATCAACATCGCGGTTGTACATCCATGCTGAATATATGATGGTATCCAGCATGAAAGTACAGAACGACAGCAGGCACCACGATAGCCCTGACGGACATAGCCGCAAGCTGCAACGGCTCCATCGCCTCGTCTACGGCCAGGGCGCACCGGACGCCCAGCTGGTAAGGGACTATGTGCGGAGCGACGGTTGCGACCCCCCGTGGAACTTGCGTAACGTAATGGGCTTCCCCGCTTCCCGAATGCGCGAAAACCTGTTCGCGAAAAAAGCCATCCATCTGCACGGCTCACCAAGATGAATGCCGGTCAACCGCGCAATCATCCATCGTCTATGCCCTAAATTGTAGATGTCTAATAAACAAGCCAAATGAAACTAGCCAAATGAAAGAACACGCTGACGCGTTCGAAGAGCTTTCCAAGTGAGCACATCAGCCTTTACCAGCGAAGAGGCTCCTGCCATCCACGCGACGTCCAAAAGATGCGCGCACTATCCAAGACGCCTCACGATGCGCGCGGGAACGCCGGCGACCACGCAGTTGTCAGGCACATCCTTGGTCACGACGGCCCCTGCCGCGACGACGACGTTGGAGCCGATGGTCACACCGCCCAAGATGGTGCAATTGCCGCCAATCCAGACGTCGTCTCCGACGGCTATCGGCTTCGAAACCGCCAGGCGGTCGCGGCGGCCCTGCGGATCCAGGGGGTGCCCGGTCGTGGCAATGAGCGTGCCAGGCCCCACCATGCAATAGTCTCCGAAGGTGACGGGTGCGCCGTCGAGTACCGTCACGTTGAAGTTGGCGGTGAAGCGTCTGCCCACCCGGATGTTCTTGCCGTTATCGCATTGGAATCCCGGCTGTATGTCCAGCTCGGGACCTGCTTCGCCCAGGATTTCGCGCGCGGCAGCATCGCGCTCGGCCGTATCGAGCGGGTCTACGGCTGCAAGGCGTGCGCACCGCGCCGAGGCCGTGTCTTTCATCGCCACCAGCTCAGCGTCATCGTAGCGGTACGCAAGCCCCGCCTTCAGCTTCTCCATCTCGGTCATGGCGATGCCGTCCATAATGCCTGCTTTCTTACTCGATGACGTCCACAATTTCGCCCATGAAACGGTCATGTACGCCCATGGTTTGGTAGTACTGCTCCATGACCCATGCGGGAAGAGCTTGCGGGTCTATCGGCTGCTGGAAGATCTTCTTGCACACGATGGTGAGAGTCGCCTCCTCGAAGGTCACGCCGTGCTCAATGGCCTTGGGGGTGAGCTTGGTGAGCGCCACCTTGTCGCCGTCTCGGCCCGATTTCGTGCCCAGTATCTGCAGATCGTCCTTATGCTCGGAGCCGAACAGGCTCACCACGAAGTAGTCGCTGTCCTGCATGTAGCCATAGGTATGGCGGCTCGGAACCACGTAGACGCTCACGACAGACTTCCACCACATCGTGCCCGCCTCACCCCAAGCGATCGTCATCGTGTTGTAGTCCTCGATGCCGCCCGCCGTGAGCAGCCCCCAGTCGTCGGCCAAGTGCTCGATGATCTGCTTCTGGGCTTCCTTGATATCCATTCCACATCCCTTTCTCTTGGAACCATGAGGCACATGGTAGGGCGTGCAGGAGCCAGACGCAGTCTCGCAATCTTAGGAATACTATGGCATATCCTCATATTTCGGGCTTATAGGTCTTTGTTAAAATGTTGGAAAAGTCATGGCATATTCTAAGATTCGAGGTCGAGATGGCTCTTCTCGAGGGGAACGGATTCGGCACGCCCGAGAACATGCAGACAAGGCTTTCCTACCTCGCCGAGTCGATGGACATCCTGGCAGCTCGCTTCGCCGGGTACGACATGGTCTACACGCCCGCACCCAACGCGCCGGGCGAGACCTATTTCCCCTGGTACGGACGAGATGATGAGGAGATTATGGTGTGCGTGTTCCGGGGAGGGCGCATCGAGGAGTCGTTTCACCGACAGGACTTTTTCTTCTTCAACTACGCTTGGAGGGGTGACTACGACACGCTGAGCTTCCAGCGTGACAATCTCGTGACCATTAGGGAAGGCGAGCTCTACCTCGGGCAGCCCTTCACGGGCTATGCGCTGCGCGGCAACCTCCGCGAAGAGGTAACCATCGTGGGCGTGCTCATCCGCAAGGAGACCTTCTACGAGTCGTTCATGCCCATGGCTGCGGGCACGCGGCTGCTCGATTTCTTCGTGGACCCGCTGACCAACCCGTCCGCCGAGCAGTTCATGGTGCTCCATCCCGACCGCGACTTTCCCGCAGCCGAGCTCCTGAGCTTCATGATCTGCGAATACGCCCACGAACGTCCTGACTCTCAGGATCTGCTCAAAAGCTACGCGCTGCTGCTCATCATGCATGCGGCACGCCAATACGACCGCGAGCACGACGTCCCGGAGCCGAAGGGGGAGTGTGCCAAGATGCTCGCACACCTCGAGCGCAACGTCGGGCAGGTGAGCCTCGCACAGCTTGCCGCACAGTTCGGCTACCATCCGAATTATCTTTCAACCTTGTTCAAGAAGGAGCTGGGACGCTCGTTCACGGAGCTTGTGCTGGAACAGCGCATGAGCCGCGCTGCGGTCCTGCTGCGGGGCACGACCTCCCCTATCGAAATAATCGCCCTGCAGTTGGGCTATTCCAATCCGAGCAACTTCTACAAGGCCTTCGAGAGGTACTACGGCTGCACGCCGCGTGAATTCAGGCTGAGACGGTCCGTCGATATCGCCCGATAAGCGAGGGGTTGCAGGCGTGCCGTGTCGCATTTGTAGGGTTATAGCCTACGGTTGCGATAGGTGATGTTCGGATTGGTGCCTGTTTTATTGCCCCCCAAAGCCGAAGACCGTTCTCTACAGGAGGGCGCGCCCGTCGCCGAATGCCTTGCCGACCTTCTCGCCCAGCGTGAAGTGGCTGGAGCTGAACGAGTCGTAGGGGATCTTGCCCGTCTTCTTAGCGTCGGCCTTGCCCGCATCGGTGAGTATCGACTCGTATGCGGCAATGTTCGCGACCCTGCCGAGGATGGCCCCGAAGCCCTCCGTGCGCGCCTCGCGGTTGCGTCCGAACATCTGGGGCAACGCCGCGCTTGGCAGCGCCGGCCTCGACGCGACCCGCGCGCACGTTGCTTGCTTTGGGAGCCTCCCCGGGGGCCGCGATCGGCCGACAGCCGATTCGAAGAAACGGGGCGGAATCACTCTCGCAATCCCGTGCCAAAACCCCGGTTTTGACATCTGGGGCTGTTCTGCCAAATCCGGCGATTCCGACAAAGGACCTGTGAAGCAGGCACGGCCTCGACGGCCCCGCCAATACGTGCTACAAAGTGGACGGCGATCCCAATAGGATGGCCTCCAAGTGCCGGGCCCTTTCCCGGCGTTTTCTCTACGCGTGGCCTTTCCTCGATCCTCCTGAAGTGGGAGGCTCCGGGATGCGCGGCCACGGGCCGGATGGCTGTCTCCGATTCGACGCGGGTACTAAATGAGGGTAGTCGAATTTAGGAGTGTGATTCCTAATTTTCGTCCAGGATCTCCAGGCTCCCTGCGTCTGAATCGAGTGCTCGGCAATCGGGCCTGGCGTGCCATCGTGGCTCCCGACAAAAAGCTTTGGGTTTTGCGGGGTGGGGTCGCAGCGAGCGGTCTTGTCCTATTTTTACTTAGAAGCAATTACATATCGATGATGAACGAGCTCTCCGCCTCGGAGAGTTTGTTCACCTCGGGGCAGGCGGCGCGGCTGGGCATAGCCGCTAAGGCGCTCTTGCAGGCCGTCGCCTCGGGCAGGGCCGAACGGATAGCCCACGGCGCGTACAGGCTCGCCGGTACCCCGGCGACGGAGCTCGACCGGGTGGCGGCCATATGGAAGCTCACCGCGCTCCCGGATCTCGGACGGCACGCCACACCACCTTTCGGTCGCCGAGGTCTTTCGCACCCCCTACTCGAGGAGGGGCTTGTCGTTAGCGGCGCTCAGAGACGCTCCCGAGCGCGTCCGGGGAATCTTCCCGTGGGCGAGGGCGTCCTAACTGTGTCCGATGGATCGCGACCCAGAGACGCCGCCTAGCATGGCCGCGAAGTTCTGACGCTCAATAATCTGAGGCGCAATAAGAAAACGCGGGCGAGAAGAACCGCCGCTCTTCTCGCCCGCGCAATCTGTGCTCGGCATGTCGCCGCTCGGCACGCCACGTATTGCGGCGTCTACGGGAGCTACAGCTCCTGCTTGTTGTTCGGTCCCGGAGTGGTGACGATCACCCTCTGCGGCGTGATGACGAGCGCGCCCTTTGCGGTGACGGAGCCGTTGAACATGTCTTCCACCATCTTCTTGAAGTCGTCGACGATCGCTCCGTTGGTCACGTACCCTGCCGTGCCCTTGACCTGGTAGCCCTTAAGGCTCTTGGGGTCGTACGCAGAGATCGCGATTCTTTCGTTCTTCCGCAGGTTTGCGAGCGTGGTCTCCATGAACACGTCGCCCACGACGAGCTTGCCGTCATCGGTCACGTCCTTGAACGCCACGGGTATCACGTTTGGCTCGTCGTTCGCGCACGTGGCGAGGTCCCACATGCCGTTTGCCAGAATCGCCCTCACGTCCTCGTTGATCATTGGTCTCCCTTTCCGCTTGTGACGGCAGTGCCGTCCGCTTGCTTGGCGCCGCTCATTGTAGGAACGCAAGCTGTTTGGTTAAAGTGGTCAACAAGTTATTGAGTCGCTTAAAGTTTTTAGAGTGAGGTCTGGAGGGGGCGGGGTGCGACGCCGAGAGCGCCTTCGCGGGTGGCGCCGTGTGTGCCCTCACGCGACAACGACCGCCCACCCGGCCTCATCCCCTGTAGTCGCACTTCTGGCAGCGGGCCAGGGCGGTGTCCTCTACGTTCCGATAGAAGTTGCCCGACCACTCGCAGATGCTTCGCAGCACGGGTATGACCGAGCGGCCCTTCTCCGTCAGCTCGTACTCGACGCGCGGGGGTATCTCCTCGTACTGGTGGCGGGCTATCAGCTGGCTGGCCTGCAGCTCCTTGAGGGCACCTGCCAACGCCGCGTCCGTGACGTTGGCCAGCTCCCCTCGCAGCTGGGAGTAGCGAAGCGGGCCGTCGGAAAGCACGCACAGGATGCGAGACTTCCACTTGCCTCCAAACAGGTCCATGCCGTAATCAAGCGGGCAGCGTATGTCCTTCTCCAACTTGCGGTGGTATGCCATGGCTCCCTCTCTCGTCGTTCGACTGGGACATGCGGGCGCTGGACCCGCGGGAACCGGCGCCGCCATGCTTCGGAAATTGTAGCCGCTTGGGTTTGCGGGGTGAACACACTCAACAATTGTTGAGCTGACGAGGCTGTGCGCCGCGCTACGCCAGAATGCCGTGATAGATGTCCTCGTCCACCTGCGAGAACACGTTGAACACCACGGTCATGCCGGCGTCGTGCGAGCGGAGCCACCCGCGGACGGTGTCGACCGCGATCTGCGCCG
>OMWF01000125.1 GCA_900314665.1 uncultured Actinomycetes bacterium | reverse complement strand
TGTCGTCGCTGTCGGCCATATCCCCCTCCTGTTCCTTGTTGGTCCCGCTTTCCCCAGTAAAACGGGGTGAGCATAGGGTCAAGAGGGTTGGAAAGGCTATAACTCCTATGGGGTTAACTTGCCATTCATGCAGGTAGGGTGTGTCATCGGGTGTGTCAGCGGGGATGGTTCTGTTGACACATGAGGGCGTCTCTGGGGTGTCCCCCGCAGCGACACCCGCTGACAACAGGCGATGCCAGCAGCAAAATGTGTCAAACAGAACCGTCCCCGCTGACACACCCGAACAACCGCGAACGACCGTTTGCCCGAGTCTTTTGCAGCGTTTCCCGGGACTGTTGGCATTTTTAAATCTGACTGGTAAAATCTCTTTCGCTGTCCCCAAGAGGGGGCGATTTCGTCGGAGTGGCGGAATGGCAGACGCGCTGGCTTGAGGGGCCAGTGCCCGCAAGGGCGTGTGGGTTCAACTCCCATCTCCGACACCAATAACACTTAAGGAGGGCGGGCCGCGAGGTTCGCCCTCCTTGCATATGGCGCTGCGTTTGGAGCACCTGACAGCGTCTCAAGTGCAGCACTAGGGGGCGCATCGAGATGGGAAGCAACGTGACCGTTCATGAGGGCAAGGGCGCCCGGCGCTCCCAGCAGGTCAACCGCGTCCTCATCACGGTGCTCGCGCTCAATCTCTGCATCGCCGCGGTGAAGTTCGCGTACGGGACGTTTGCCGGGTTGGGGTCGATTCGGGCCGACGGCATCCATTCGCTCTTCGATTCCGTCGCCGACCTGGTGGCCCTCATCGGCTCCGTGGTCTCAAGCCGTCCGGCAGACAGCAATCACCCGTACGGCCACAGCAAATATGAGACGTACGCCAGCGTGTTTATCGGCGTGGTGCTCCTCTTTGCCGCTTGGTCGATAGGCAGCGACGCGATAAAGGAACTCATGGCGGGGGAGGACGAGCTCACGGTATCGGTGACGTCCTTTGCGGTGATGCTTGTCACGCTCGCCATCAACCTGACGGTCACCACCTGGGAACGCCAGACCGCCCGGCGCCTGACGAGTGACGTGTTGGCGGCCGACGCAAAGCACACCGCTACGGACGTGCTGGTCACCCTTGGCGTCTTGGCGAGCCTGGTGCTGGTCCGCCTGGGCTTTGGGCAGGCGGACGCGGTGATGTCGCTCATCGTGGCGGTGGTCATCGCGGTGACGGCCTTCACCATCTTCATGCAGGCAAACTCCACGCTGTCGGACACGGTGCGCATCCCGCCCGAGCAGATCCGCGAAGTGGTCTGCCGCCAGGAGGGCGTCCGCGGCTGCCACGAGGTGCGCACGCGCGGTTCTGAGAGCGAGGTCTACGTCGACCTGCACATGCTGGTGGATGGGGCCATGCGCATTGATGAAGCTCACAGCTTGGCGGACCGGGTCGAGCAGCAGCTCAAGGAGGAGTTTTCTCAGATAGCCGATGTGGTGGTGCACATCGAGCCGGACACGCCCGGTCAGCGCGCCGTGAGTAGCCATGAGCGCGAGCACGAGGAGCAGGAGGCGCAGAGGCGGGAGTCCCACCGCCGTCTGCACATCGGCGACAGCGTGTCGGGACACGACGAGTAATGACGGGGCTCGACACCGCCCCTCCGACCGGGCGCGGCGAATCGCGAGTGGCTGGGAGGCTGGGCGCCGTTGCGGGAGGGCTCTGGGCAGGGAGGGGAAGCGAAGCGGACTCGCCGGCTCGCCAACAGGCCCAAACCGCACGGATCGCGACGCCTCGGGTTCTGCCGGCCGTCTGCCGAGACGTGACCGCCTCGGGTTGCAGCTCGTGACCGCCGTGGCTCCCGGCATAGCAGACATACAAAAAACGCCCCGGCCTGCTGGTCGGGGCGTTTGCCTTTGAATGGAGCGGACAACGGGACTCGAACCCGCGACCCTCACCTTGGCAAGGTGATGCTCTACCAACTGAGCCATGTCCGCTTGCGCATCGAAGATATTACAGAAACCGGACAAGACCTTGCAAGGGGCATCCCGCCCTGCGGCATAATTAACGGTTAGCGGTCAAAGAGAACCAGAAATCACGAGAAACCACGAGGAAGCCAGCGCATGATCCAGGACATCGATCCGTACGAGCTACGTAACCAGATGCGGTTTGCCGACCCGCGCCCCGGGGACACGGTGCTTGCATACCGTGAGCGCAGCCTGCTCGTCTCTAGCACGTCAGGTCAGAGCGCGTGTCCTGCGGTGGCCTCCCTCACGCAGCCGGCGGAGCTCATCTACCTGTTTTCGCTTGCGGGGCCAGGAGGGGAGGAGCGGTTCTTTTTGGGGATGCCGCAGGACACCGACCCCGAGGCGTCGCTCGCTGTTAGCGGCTATGAGTACCTTCCGCTCAGGAGCCTGCGCGAGCGCCGCCAGCAGCCCTTGCAGTTTGACTTCGCAGCGATGACCGGCTTTCAGCTCTACCGTTGGTACCACGACAACCGCTGGTGCGGCCGCTGCGGAAAGCGCATGCGACCTGACGGCTCTGAGCGGGCGCTTACCTGCGACGACTGCGGTAACAAGATTTACCCGCGCATCATGCCGGCGGTGATCGTGGCGGTTGTGGACGGGAGCCGGATCCTCGTCAGCCGCTACGCGCAGGGCGCCTACCGCGGCTACGCGCTCATCGCCGGGTTCTGCGAGATTGGCGAGACGGCCGAGCAGACCGTGGCCCGCGAGGTCATGGAGGAGACGGGCGTCTCGGTCAAGAACATCCGCTACTACAAGAGCCAGCCCTGGGGCATCGCCAGCGACCTGCTGCTGGGCTACTTCTGCGAGCTCGACGGCAGCCCCCAGATCACCCTTGACACAAACGAGCTCTCGGAGGCCGAGTGGCTCGATCGGGCGGACATGGACGGCATCGAGGACGACAACTACAGCCTTACCCGCGAGATGATGATGCGCTTCAAGCGCGCCGACCTGCCGTTCTTGCGCTGAGGAGACGCCTTCACGTGAGCCAGTGCCCCGCCTTGCAGAGGACTCCGGGGGCGGCGACCCGGACGCCGGCTCGGGCGCGGCTTCGGCCTGGGATCCGTACATGATGCATGATCTTGCATAGAACCGCCCGGATATGCATCTATCCGCATGCGTTTCGGAGAGGCGGGGCTTCGGGTCCCAAGCGCTGTCGCGGATGTCACGAAAGGACATGGCCTCAGGACCGTCCGAGCCCTTGTCACCGATAAAACTCCAGGTATCCGCCGCGCGAGGTCGCCGCGAGGGGCGGGATGCCGCCCTGTATCATGTCCTATCGTGACATCCGCGACCGGAGCGGGCGGCCGCGGCGGGTGGCTGGCTGGCTCGGGCCGAGGAGCCTGTGCCTTACAACCCGGTCATGCGGTGCCAGGGGTCGTCTATCACGTTCTGCGCCCACTGGGGATTGCGGAAGAGCGCGCGACCCACGCCGATGAGGTCCGCGCACTTGCGCTTGAGCAGCAGTTTGACGTCTGTCTCCTCGGTAACGCCGCCGGTAAGCGCGACGGGGATGTCGAGCGCCTTGGCGACGGGTTTGCTCATGTCCGAGAAGTACCCCGGCTCGCTGTGCCCCGGCCGCGTGTGGCGGCACATCCCGCCCGAGAGGTCGAGCATCTGGATCCCCGCCTGCTCAAGCAGCCTTCCGGCTGCCACGGCGTCCTTGATGGAGCTGCCGCCGTCGAGGTAGTCGGCGCCGCCCAGGCGGACGGAGATGGGGTAGTCGGGGCCTGCTGCCTGCCGCACCGCGTCGATGATGCGCAGGGTGAGGCGCAGGCGGTTCTCGATTGACTGGGGCCCGTAGGGGTCGGTCCGCTTGTTGGTGAGCGGCGAGTAGAACTGGTTGAGCAGGTAGCCGTGAGCGCTGTGGATCTGCACCCCGTCAAAACCGGCTTGCCTGACGCGGACGGCGGCGGCAGCGAAGTCCTCCACGATGCCGTCGAGCTCGCGCTCCTCCAGGGCATGGGGGAGGGCGTTGCCCTTAAATGCCGGGTTGGCCACGGCGCTGGGGGCCACCGCCAGGGCGGGGTCCATGGCTGCCGAGCCGGCGTGATTGATCTGGCAGAAGGCGAGCGTGCCCCGCTGCCTGATGGTCTGGGCCAGGCGGGCCATACCGGGGATCTTATCGTCACTGGCAATGGACAGCTGGTGCAGCGAGGCACGTCCCTGCTCGCTTACAAAGCAGTGTTCGGTGACGATGATTCCCAGGTAGCCGCCGCGCGCCCGCTCTGCGTAATGCTCCAGGGTGGCTTCGGTGACGTTGCCGTCCTCATCGCCTGTGCCGGTGGCCAACGCGGGCATCATCAAGCGGTTCTTGGCGGTCAGGGTGCCGATGGCAAGCGGCTTGCGGAAGTTGTCCATGGGTCTCTCCTCGATGGCTCAAGGCGTCAGGGGATGCAGATACAGAAAGGGCGCCCCGGAGGGCGCCCGTTCAATTTGATGGAGGCGACACCCGGATTCGAACCGGGGGTGAAGGATTTGCAGTCCTCTGCCTTACCACTTGGCCATGTCGCCGTGCTGGAGCGGACAACGGGACTCGAACCCGCGACCCTCACCTTGGCAAGGTGATGCTCTACCAACTGAGCCATGTCCGCGCGAGTTGCTATCATAGCAGAGCAGCGAGGAGTTGCACAGGTGCAAATTCACATCTTGGTGGGCGGATGGCACGGGCGGGGTCGGAACGGCAGCACCACGCACGGGCTTGCGAGAAAAGCCGTCATGCCGTTCATCGCCGTCTGGGAAATAAGGTCTTGCCATCGTCTACAGATTTGGTAAGGTAATTCCCGCGTTGCGCAAGCAACTACACGGGCGTTTAGCTCAGGGGGAGAGCGCTTCCCTGACACGGAAGAGGTCACAAGTTCAAATCTTGTAACGCCCACCATAAACTAGCAGGCCGGAGGCTCAACCCTCCGGTCTGTTTCTGTTTGGAGTGGGAATCGCTTGGAGGGATGCGCGCTCGGTCATCCCGGCTGCGTCGCCGTTCCTATTCCAGCCACTCCAGGGCTCTGTCGTGCACCTGGTCGTAGGGGACAAGCTCGCCCTGCCTTGTGCGGAGGGAGTCCGTTCCCCCGTAGACGACAGCCCGGGAGTCCGCACCGATCCCGAGCTCGGTATCAGCGACCGAGGAGAGCATGTCAAAGTAGCGCGTGTTGTACGTGGCAGACGACTTCACCTCGATGGCCTCCACGGGTGCAAGGCCGTGCTGCACGATAAGGTCGATTTCCCGTTTGCGGGAATCCCTCCAATACGAGAGCTGCGGCGTCTGGCCCTTCTCCAAAGCAGCTTTGAGGACCTCCGACACCACGTAGGTTTCAAAGAGGGGACCGCGGTACTGCCCGAGCGCCAGCTCGTCGGCGTGCCTGATTCCTATGAGGTTCGCCGCTAGCCCGGTGTCCACGAAATAGAACTTGGGCGTCTTGGCGAGGCTCTTGCTGCGATTGCTGAAGTACGGTTGCAGCAGGTAGATGATCCCGCTCGCCTCCAGCACGGAGAGCCACTCCTTGGCGGTGTTGAAGGAGATGCCCGCATCCGCCGCAAGGCTCGAGATGTTGAGCTGCTGCCCCGTGCGGAGGGCGCAGAGCTGCAGAAAGAGGCTGAAGTCGTGCAGCTTCCGTACCCCAAGCTCGTCTCGGATGTCGCGCTCGAGGTACGTCTGCACGTAGTTGGGGTAGTAGCGGTCGGGCGCGATGGATGCGTCGTATATGCGGGGGTAGCCGCCCTTGAAGAGCCATTCTTCAAGGGAGTCCGGCCTTTGGTCTGATCGGCTCAGCTCGTCCAGCGAGAGGGGGAGCAGCGAGATGAGCGCGACGCGGCCGGCGAGCGACTGGTCGATGGCCTTCATCATCAGGAAGTTCTGCGATCCTGTGATGATGAACCGGCCGGTCTGGCGGCTGCTGTCGACTATCTCCTGAAGGTACGAGAAGAGACTCGGCACGCGCTGGGCCTCATCGAATATGACATGGTCGCCGTGAACCTGCAGAAACGTGTTGGGATCGTCCTGGAACGCCTGGAGCGTATCGGGATTCTCGAAGCTCACGTACTCATAATCGGGGAAGGTCATGCGCGCCAGCGTGGTCTTGCCGCACTGGCGAGGCCCGGTTATGGAGATGACGGGAAACTCCCGGGCGGCCGTCAGGATTGCGGGGCGCGCGTTTCTCTGGATGAGCATTTGTTGTCATCGCTCCTTCCGGGAATGAGATAGGGGCAGCTCGACGAAGCCTGCAAATGCAATGCTACACATGCCTACTGATGAATTTCAACGGATTCTACTGATGAAATTCAGAGAATGCTATTGATGAAATTTCACTGGTTCTACTGATGAAATTCTGCAATCCGCGGTCGAGAAGCGCCGGCGCTTGGGGGATGCGGCACGGGTTTGCACCATTCGTGCCGCTCCATCAGCGTCGCGCATACCCCTTCTCCCTTGGATTGAGCCAGGAGATTCTAGCCGTCACCCGGTGAATCTCACACCGTTGCGATATCTTCTATTGATGAAGAATTCCCGTTCTCCCGGGAATCCCGTCGTTCCATCGCGTCCGGCGGGCTTATCGGACGGAGCGGTGTTGCCGACCAGAAGCGAGGAACCTGATGACGGATGCCGTGGCTGCGCAGCAGCGCGCCGAGCTGCACAAGACCATATGGTCCATAGCCGACGACCTGCGCGGAAGCGTGGATGGCTGGGACTTCAAGCAGTACGTGCTGGGGATGCTGTTCTACCGGTTCATCTCGGAGAACCTGACCGAGTACCTGAACGCGGACGAGGGCGAAGGCTTTGACTACGCCTCCCTCGCCGACGAGGACGCCGAGGTTGGTCGTGAATCGACTGTGAAGGAGAAGGGCTACTTCATCCTGCCGAGCGAGCTGTTCTGCAACGTGCGGAAGGAGGCGCTGGACAAGAAACACGACGAGGACCTCAACGAGGTCCTGGAGCGCGCGTTCAAGAACATCGAGGGCAGCGCTGCCGGCACGGATAGCGAGGACGACCTCAAGGGCCTGTTCGCGGACTTCGATGTCAACAGCCCTAAGCTGGGCAGCACCGTCAAGGAGCGCAACAAGAAGCTCAAGTCCCTCATGGATAAGATCGGCTCCATGGACCTGGGCACCCGCTTCCAGGACAACGGCATCGACGCGTTCGGCGACGCCTACGAGTACCTGATGACCATGTACGCCAGCAACGCCGGCAAATCCGGCGGCGAGTTCTTCACGCCGCAGTACGTCTCCACGCTGCTCACCAAGATCGCGCTCGCAGGGCGTACCAGCGTGAACAAGGTCTACGACCCTTGCTGCGGAAGCGGATCCCTGCTGCTCAACACCGCCAAGCAGATCGGCGCGGAGAACGTGCGCACGGGCTTCTTTGGCCAGGAGATCAACCTGACCACCTACAACCTGTGCCGCATCAACATGTTCCTGCACGACATCAACTTCGACAAGTTCGACATCGCGCTGGGCGACACGCTCAAGAAGCCAGCCCACTGGGACGACGAGCCCTTCGCGATGATCGTCTCCAATCCTCCCTACTCCATCAAGTGGGAGGGCAAGAACGACCCGCTCAACATCAACGACCCGCGCTTTTCTCCGGCGGGCGTGCTGGCGCCCCCGAGCAAGGCCGACCTGGCCTTCACCATGCACATGCTCTCCTGGCTCTCATCCGACGGCACGGCGGCCATCGTCGAGTTCCCCGGCGTGCTCTACCGCGGCGGCGCCGAGCAGAAGATCCGCAAGTACCTGGTGGAGAACAACTTTGTGGACACCGTCATCCAGCTGCCTGAGAATCTGTTCTTTGGCACCAGCATCGCCACGTGCATCATCGTGCTGAAGAGGTCGAAGGCGGCGAGCGACGTGCTCTTCATCGACGCCTCCAAGGAGTTCGTGCACGTCGGCAACCAGAACAACCTCTCGGACGAGAATATCGAGAAGATCTACCGCACGCACATGGACCGTGCGGAGGTGGAGCACTTCAGCAAGCTCGTCTCCAACGACGATATCATCGGCAACGACGTGAACCTCTCGGTGAGTTCCTACGTCGAGAAGGAGGACACGCGCGAGAAGGTCGACATCAAGGAGCTCAACGCCGAGATTGAGAAGATAGTCGCCCGTGAGCAGGAGCTGCGCGAGAAGATCGACGCCATCGTGGCGGACCTGGAGGGCGGTGCACGATGAGCAGGATCGACGAGCTGATCGACCGGTACTGCCCTGATGGGGTGGAATACAAGAAGCTCGGAGAGGTTGCCGAGATTAAGCCGGGGCGAGATTACAAGCATTTCGA
>OMWF01000266.1 GCA_900314665.1 uncultured Actinomycetes bacterium | reverse complement strand
TCGACACCATCGTCCTTCCCGATGCCACCAACCAGGAACTCTTTGCCTCCGACAACCCCCGGATGCGGGAGCAGCTGCGCGCGGGCCTGGCCCTGGGGCAGCAGCCGGCGCTCGAGCGCTTTCTGCAACGGTCGGTGGCTCCCCATCTGACGGCGTATGCCCCCGGCGACCTGGTGCTTACGGACGATAAGGCCCCGGTTGAGATACTCGGCATCCGCTCGCTCGACGCCATCATCCAAAGCGAGCTCGACTACTATCACCGGATTTTTAGAGAGCAGGGCATATCTGGCGTGATGAGCTCGCTCTAGGCCGAGAAAGGACCTGCTTTTGGGCCGCGCATGCGCTGCGGGCCTGGGGGAGCCGCTCGGACGATTCGGCAGGGACGCCCCGGGTGCGGCTTTCGCCCGGCCCCTGCCTGGATGCCGCTCGGACCTGCCCGGCAGGGCGCCCCGGATGCGGTACCTGCCCGGCTTCTGCTCGGCCCTGCCCGGCGGGGTCCGTATTGCGGGGCTGTGAATGCACCCTCTTCGGACTCCTCCCATGCCCGCCCGACAAGGTTGCTTCCCCTTTGGCAAGCATATGCATTTACATGCATATGCAAGTGAGAATATGCGAAATATTGAATATCAGAGTTAATCCTGTAAAACAGGACTTCCAAAAATGAAGAGAAACCTCAAAATACCAGCGCTCAAGGTCTCTTTGCGGGTTATGCATACAATAAAACCCCAGGAAACAGTTCCCATCGGGTAACTTATCGCCCTTTTTCCCGCTATGCATAGCGGTATTTTGAGGTACCTCTTCGTTTTTGGCCCTTGGGCTTTGCATTTGGGAACATGTCGTTGAGTCGTCGCATAAAGCGTGTATAAACTCCGGAATCGACCTGCGCAAACGCTGATCGCTGTGCATAAGGCGCCTTGGCGCCCCACCAGCACCGGGGTCGCGGCGATGCCCCGCTCGCGTCAGGGCTGCGGCGACGCCTCACCCGCACCGGGGTCGCGGCGACCCCTCTGCTCCGCTGGTTTTACCTGCCGGCCTTGATTCCTGCCATCTCTAGCAACCTCCGCATGTCCGCAGGAAGCGGCGACTCAAGCTCGAGGCGCTCGCCGGTGATGGGATGGGAGAGCGACAGCTGCCACGAGTGAAGCGCCGTGCGGTCGATCTGCGGCACCGGGACTCCATAGAGGTCGTCGCCCAAGAGCCCGTGGCCGATGCTCGCCAGATGCACCCGGATCTGGTGCGTGCGCCCGGTCATGAGCCGGCAGCGGATGAGTGCCACCTCCCGGCCGTCGGGCAGGGTCCCGCTCCCCATCACCTCGTAGCGGGTGAGCGCCGGCTTGCCGTCCTCGCTCACGATACGGCGCTTGGCCCCTGGGCGCTCCTGCTTGATGGGGGCGTCGACCTCTCCCTGGCAAGGCTCCGGCACTCCATCGCAAATAGCCAGGTAGACACGCGAGAACCCCTGCGTGTGGAGCTGCTCGGTCAGCCGATGCTGGGCTGGCGCGTTCTTGGCGAGCACCACCAGGCCGCTGGTCTCCAGATCGAGCCGGTGCACCGCGTGCAGCACCGGCGGCAGGCCCTGGTCGATAAGGTGCGCGACCGCATAATTGCCCAGGGTCCCGGTCTGATGGCCCGGGCTGGGATGCACCGCCAGCCGCGGGGGCTTGTCGAGCACCAGCAGGTCCTCGTCTTCATACGTGATGGCGAGGGGGCCCCGCTCGGGCACCACCCGCGAGGTGGTGGCTCGGGCGGCGGCGTCGCTCACGATTGCCGCCACCGTTTGGCCTGCGTGAACGCGCGTGCGCACCCGCACCCGCTGGCCGTCGAGCGTGATGCCGGGGTTGATGAACTTGGCGCGCGACACGGCCCGGTGGGTGAGTCCCAGCTGCTGGCGTAGCACGTCCTCGACCGTGGCTCCCTCGTGCGCGGCATCGACCGTGCAGGTGAGCCGACGCGGGTTGGCTGCCGGCGCGCGGTCGACGGTCATGAGAGCTTCTCGGAGAGTTCGAGCCACTCGTCCTCAAGCGCGGGAATCTGCGCCTTGGCCTCCTCGACCTCCTGGGCGAGCGCTCCCAGCGCCTGGTAGTCGGAGGGGTCGGCGGCGACCATCTGCGCGTTGCGGTCCTCTATCAGGGAGGACAGCTCCTCCAGCTTGCGTTGCACCGCCCCAAAGCGCAGCTTGAGCTCGTGACGCTCGGCGCGGCTCAGCTCGACTGCGGGCTGAGCCTGCTCGCGCGCGGCCTTCTCCTCACGGCGCTCTTCTCGGCTGGCCATGTGGCGCTCATGCCGGCGCTTCTCGATAAGCTCCAGGTACTCGTCGACGCCGCCGGGGCAGTGGCGGATCTTGCCATCGAGGAGCGCGTACTGGTCGCTCGTGACACGCTCCATCAGGTAGCGGTCGTGCGTGACCAGCAGCATCACCGCGGGCCAGGTCTCGAGCAGCTCCTCCATGGCCGACAGCATGTCGGTGTCCAGGTCGTTGCCGGGCTCGTCGAGGATGAGGACGTTGGGCTTGTCGATGAGGGTGAGCATCAGCTGCAGGCGTCGGCGCTGCCCGCCCGACAGCTCGCAGACCCGGCTGCGCAGCTGCTTGCGGTTGAAGCCCAGCTGCTGCAGCAGTTGTCCGGGCGTGTACTCCTTGCCGTCGATGACGTAGTAGCTCTTGTAGCGGTTGAGCATGGTCTGCACCATGTCGGTCTCAAAAGGCGCCAGCTCGGTGAGCTGCTGCGAGAGCGTGGCAAACTTGACGGTCTTGCCAATCTTGACCCGGCCGCTGTCCGGCTGCTGCTTACCGCAGATGAGGTCGAGCAGGGTCGACTTGCCCACGCCGTTCTCGCCTAGGATGCCGATGCGGTCGCCGCGGCCGCAGATCCAATCGGCATGGTCCAGCACCACGTGGTCGCCAAAGCGCTTGGACACGTTTTTGAGCTCGATCACGTCGTTGCCGAGCCGGCTGACCTCGCTACGCCGCAGGTCGATGACCTCTTCGCGCGGGGGGACGTCGGCGATAAGGGCCTTGGCCGCCTCCACGTGGAACTTGGGCTTGCTG
This sequence comes from uncultured Actinomycetes bacterium, assembly GCA_900314665.1. Lineage (GTDB taxonomy): Bacteria > Actinomycetota > Coriobacteriia > Coriobacteriales > RUG033 > RUG033. Next base: position 1,569 of record OMWF01000266.1, on the reverse strand, counting down.
GAGCGCGCTCGCGCCCCGCGCGAAAGCCACGCCAGCTCGCGGCGCATCAGGTTGTTGCGCCGCTCGGCCACCACCCGCGCCTGCCGCTCGCGCTCCACGCGCTGCAGGATGTATGCGGAGTAGCCGCCCTCAAAGGGTTCGACCACGCCGTCGTGCACTTCCCACATGTTCTGGCACACCTCGTCGAGAAACCAGCGGTCGTGGGTCACGACCAGCAGCGCCCCGGTGCCGCGCGGCCAGCGGTGATTGAGGTGGTCGGCGAGCCACTGGATGCCGCGGATGTCGAGACCGTTGGTGGGCTCGTCGAGCATGATGACGTCCCAGTCGCGCACCAGAACCCGCGCCAGGTCGACGCGCCGGCGCTGCCCGCCCGAGAGCTGTCCCACCAGGCGGTCGCGGGGGATGTCGGAGAGCAGGCCCTGCATCACGCCGCGGATGCGGGGGTCGCCCGCCCACTCGTGCTCGGCCACGCGGGCCCCTACCACGGCGGTTACGATGTCGTCCTCGTCGGTGAGGGAGTCGGTCTGCCCCAGCATGCCCACTCTCAGGCCGTTGCGCCGGGCGATGGTGCCGGCGTCGGGCTCCATCGTCTGAGAGAGGACCTTGAGCAGCGATGACTTGCCGTCGCCGTTGCGCCCCACCACGCCGATGCGGTCGCCATCGGCCAAGCCGAGGGAGACGTCTGAGAAGATTGTCTTGGTGGGATAGTCGAGGCAGATGCCTTCGGCGCTGATCAGGGACGACACGGGGATGGGGCTCCTTTCGAGCGATGCGGTGCGGTGGGCGGTGCTTGCAGGCAAAGTCTACCTGTCTGCAGGGGGAGATGCAGGTGGGGGAGGGGCTGCTGCCGTTCACCCGGACCGTTGGGGCGATGTTGAGGGTGGCAATAGCCAGGCACACGCCCTATGACCGAGCAGAAGGAACGCCCGCGCGGACACCGGCCCGCGCGTCTGGCCCTGCGTTGCGGTGTCGGTGCGATGATTCACACCCGTAATGTCGCTCAGCGGAGCCCGCCACATACCGTAATGTCGGTTTTGTCCGGTTCTTCTCCAGGTCCGCTCCTTCCTTTGCCAGCCCTGCAGAAAAGGGCCAGGATAGCTAATTGGAGAGGCGACCGATCACCTCCCAGAGCCCTTCTCGCATAGAGAAAACCGGACAAAACCGACATTACGGGTGCGGGAAACCGGGCGGGGATCTGCCGGTGGCGCTGCCGGGCGGACTCGGGGCTCATGTGCCGTTCGCCGCGATGCTTGCGCCGACGATAAATCACTTTAAAACTCTATCACTCTACTGTAATAGAGTGAATGAACCAGCAAGGCGGATGCACCGGGCTCACCACGGGCCCCGCGTCCCGGGGGCATGAGCCCGGCTGCCGCGGGACAAGCTTCCCGCGGGCGCGGCGCTTGTGCCTGTCGCAGAGACTTCCGCCTGCCTACCGCGTCCGCGCGCAAGCCGATCCGCTCGGTGCAGGGCAGCGGCCCTGCGCACCGGCGTAGAGTGGACAAGTTACCGCTAGAGAAAGGCGTGCAAGATGGTTCCAGCTACACCGCGCGGCTTCAGGGACGTGCT
>OMWF01000187.1 GCA_900314665.1 uncultured Actinomycetes bacterium | reverse complement strand
GACTGACCCCGGAGGAGTTCCGGAATCAGTCCCTGTGTGCGGCTTAGGCCGCTTATTAGCCCGTCCAAGAACTGGGATGCAGTTCAGATTGAGAGCGGGCCGTTCCTATATGGCGAATCAATTGTGAATTCAATCCTCGTAAAGAACACATTTTGTTACTAAATATATCACATATTTACTTATCAAATTTTAAGTATTTACTGGAGCTAAATGTCATGCTCATCACGCTTTCGGAGGAAGTACGAGTACCTCGTCGCCGGAAACCTCGTACTGCGTAGGAATTCCCTGCAGCTCGGTGATGTCGCGCATGTACTGCACGACCTTGTCAAAGCGCTCCTCCCCGTTATGCAAGGCAACGGGATGGCAGTCCTTCTCGTCCAGCCAGACCGGAGAGAAGCCGATGCCGACGATCTTCCCGCCGTCGATGTGAACACGCAGGTAGTAGCTCTTGTAGGAATCGTCGGGCATCTCCTTGCCCTTGGCCAAATCAGGGTTGAGCTTCATCAGGTTCTGGTGCTTGCGCGTCTTGGCCAGGGGCTTTGCCGAGAAGGTCTGCGGCCCCTCGATGGCAAAGTTGGACATGCAGTAGACGATGGGCTTGCCGTGGTAGTACTCCATCGGCTTCATGATGTGCGCGTGATGCCCCAGGATGATGTCGGCGCCCTCGTTGATGGCGAATTGCGCCGCGTAACGCTGGTATTGGGCGATGGCCCCGGGCACAAAGTGGATGCCCCAGTGCATGCTCACGCAGAGGATATCGACCTGCGACCTCAGCGCCCGGATGTCCGCCAGCATAAGCTCGAGGTCGTCCGGATGCGGAAAGCTAAAGAGGTCGCGCGGCGTCTGCGGCTGGTCGGGCTCGCGCGGGTAGGCAGCCGTCACGCCCCGCAGCGGGTTGAGCCCGGGGCGCTCATCTGTAGCCCAGGTTCCGTTAGGCACGATCGAACAGTATCCGAGAAACCCCAGCTTGGTCCCGTCATCCAGATCCACGATGGCAGGTTTGCGGCAGGCGACGTCGTCAACGCCGGCGCCAACGAACTTGATGCCCGCCCGGTTGAGGTTATCGACCGTGTCGTAGAAGGCCTCGCGCCCGTAGTCCATGGTGTGGTTGCTCGCAAAGGACATCACCTGGTAGCCCACCTCGCGCATGAGGTCGGCGCTCTCGGGAAGGCCCCGACAGGGCAGGCCGGCAGAAGTATCGATGGAGCCGCGGTTGCTCAGAGGGAACTCGCACTGGCCAAAGACAAGGTCGGCCTCCGCCAGCTGAGCGCGAACGTCCTTGAACATGCTTGCCGGGTCGTCCCTGCGAATGCCCACGTCACCCGTGCAGATCATCAGCTTCTCGGTCATAGATCAGGCTCCCTTCCCCTTAAGCGCATCAACGACTCTGTAGCTGCAGCTATTTCTTACAGTCAATTCAACCTCAGTGTAGGCTTGCAGTAATTGCGGCACGGGACCTTAAGACATATCTGGGCCTTCGCTCACAAACCCGGACGTTCGCGCAGCATTTACCCCGGTAGCGACGTTGCTGGTACCCTCACATCAAGCTCTGCACATCCAGATAATCCTGAATCTTAAAAGAGACTTGCAGCTCAAAGAGCTCTTCTGCATCGTTCGTATCGATTCCAAAGAGCTCCTGAATCCGACCAATCCGGTAGTCGACAGTATTACGGTGCACGCTGAGCATTCGCGAAGCAACGAGAGGGTTATAGCGCGATTCGATGTATGCCCGTAACGTGGGCAAATACTCCGTTCCGTGTACGGAATCATAATGCGAAATGTTTGAGAACTTTGGATTTTGATAGTCAGCCAGTTGGGCGTTGCGTTGCAGGGCCAAATCGAGCACCTATCAATACCCTTTCCTTTTCGCAGAGAGCTGTTCACACCTCCTGCCAGCCCCGTCCTTCAAACGCTTGTCAGCCTTCCGTAAGGTCCCCCACCTTTCTCGACCGGTACCCTAAGGCGCAGCAGGCAGGCGACGGTCGAGGAGCACTCATGGTAGGCATCAGGATTCACGTGTTCCATACGGGCAAGGTGTGCGTCTCCCCGTATCTCCCGTTTGGCGGCGACAACTGCAGCATCTTCAAGGCGGCGGGCCTCATCACCAAGAAGGAGGATCGGCTGTGGCTGCCCGTCTCGGCCTACCTGATCGAGCACCCGCAGCACGGCCTGATCCTGGTCGACTGCGGCTGGGACCGTTCGATGAGCCCCGACGGCGTCTTTGACAAGCAAGCGCAGATCGCCTCGTTTGGATCACGGATGCTCTACCGCACCAACCAAGGCGTGGTCGAGAAGGGCGCCACAGTTCCCGAGCAACTCGCCGCCCTGGGCTACACCCCTTCCGACCTGGACTGCGTGCTGCTCACGCACCTCGACTGCGACCACGCCAACGGAATCCCGGGCGTGTCGAAGGCCAAGCGCTTCCTTGTCGCGCACGATGAGCTGGCCTGCGTCCGCAAGGGCTTCATCCGCCGCATCCGCTACCAAAGCCGCTGGTGGGAGGGCGTCAAGCTGGAGGACTTTGAGTGGAACGCCACCGAAGGGCCGTTCTCGCGCTCCTTCGACGTCTTTGGCGACGGCTCCATCCGCATGGTCAACATCCCCGGCCACTGCCCAGGCCTCTGCGCAGTCAAGGTCATGGGCGATGCGGGCCGCTATGTGCTGCTCTTCTCGGACGGCGGATACGCCACCCGGTCGTGGCAGGAGATGGTCACCTCGGGTATCGCCGACGACAAGGAGCGGCAGCGTGCCTCGCTGGCCTGGATTCGCGAGCAGAGCCTGAGTCCGGACTGCATCGAGTCGCTCGCCAACCACGACCCCGACGTCCAGCCGCACGTCATCGAGCTGTAAGGGGGAGTCATCGCGCTCAGCACGCAACCCGGTGTCGTGCTCCTGCCGCACCTGCCTCCTGCGCGCCGCGCTTCTAACTTATAGAAAACCCCGAATACTATAACTTCGGGTCACACAACCAACCCCAAGTTATAGTTATTCAGTTTCTGATAGAGCTTGCCAGTCAATCGCTCTCACTTCATAACGTTGCTTAAAGTCCTCGGTCAACATGAACGTCAACGGAGTGCGTGCATGGGCCTTGCGCACGATGCCCAATTGCTCGAGCTTCTTCACGTGCTGCCGCGCCATCTGACGCCCGACACCTAGGCACTGCGCAATCTCAGCTAACGGAGCATCGCCAAAGAGCCCAAACGTCTCATACTGCATGAGCATGAAGATTGAAACGACGGATTAGCTGGGAATCATCTGTGTGGAGATGATGCTCCACCCGGCATCGCTGTGCGCACTCTCAACCTGCGCCCTCCTTGCGCGGCCCCCGTGTTCGCGCTTACAGTGCTCTGCACTTCAACTCACCAGTTCACAGCCGTCGCCGAGGGAGCCGAGCATGTCCAAGCCGTCGTTTGCCACCGATTACGAGGAGGGCGCGCATCCCGCAATCCTCAAGCGCCTGGTCGAGACCAACCTCGAGCAGAGCGTCGGCTACGGGCTCGACCCCGTCAGCGAATCGGCCCGCGACCGCATCCGCACGGCGTGCGCCTGCCCCCAGGCCGCGGTCCACTTCCTCATCGGCGGCACCCAGGTCAACACCACCATGCTCGACGCGCTGCTCGCCAGCTACGAGGGCGTCGTGGCCGCCGACACCGCGCACGTCGCGCTCCATGAGGCCGGCGCCATCGAAGCCGGCGGGCACAAGGTGCTGACGCTCCCCGGCACCAACGGCAAAATCACATCCGAGCAGGTAGACGAGTTCTGCTCGATCGCCGAGGCCGACGGCAGCCGCGACCACATGGTGTTCCCCGGGGTCGTGTACCTCTCGCAGCCCACCGAGTACGGCACGCTCTATTCGCTCGATGAGCTGGAGCGCATGCGCACCGTCTGCGACCGCCACAGCCTGCGGCTCTACATCGACGGCGCACGGCTGGCCTACGCCCTCGCCTCCCCCGCCAACGATGTGACCCTACCCGACCTGGCGCGCCTCTGCGACGCCTTCTACATCGGCGGCACCAAGTGCGGGGCGCTGCTGGGCGAGGCCGTAGTGGTGCCCGACCCCAATCTCATCCCCCACCTCTTCACAATCATCAAGCAGCACGGGGCGCTGCTCGCCAAGGGCCGCTTGCTGGGCATCCAGTTCGACGAGCTCTTCCGCGACGATCTCTACCTGCGCATCGGCAAGCCCGCGCTCAAGGCGGCCGACGCCCTGCGCGCGCTGTTCAAGCAGGTCGGCCTCAAGCTCGCCTTTGACTCCCCTACCAACCAGACATTCGTCGTGCTTGAGAACCAGCAGATGGAGCGCCTCGCCAAGCTGGTGGAGTTCGATTTCTGGGAGCGCGCGGACGCAACCCACACCGTGGTGCGCTTCGCCACCAGCTGGGCCACCCGCATGGAGGCCGTGGAGGCCCTCAGGCAGGAGCTGCTCGGGTAGTCGCAGGCCAACTTTTGACGAGAGTGTCCGGCCGTGGTCACCTCTGCGGTGCTGATCAAGGTAACCACGGGACAACTTTTGACGAGTGTGTCCGGGGCTTCGCCCGTGGCGCCCGCCCGCGTCCAACTTTCGACGGAAATGTCCACGGGCTGCTGCTTAGCCAGACGTGCAAGAAGCTGCCCTACAGAAACACCGCAGGTAGATTCCGTGTCAGCCGGCGTCATTTGCCCCGGTGCACCCCGAGCCCTGGACATAGCGGTCGAAAGTTGGAGTAAAGCACCCTATCAGAGCCTTCTCCCGGACATTTCCGTTAAAAGTTGGACGCCGTCACCGCGTTAGGAAAGGAAAGCGCGCGTCCCATACCCGAGGGCCGGAGCCGCGCAGGCTCCGGTCCTGTGCCGCCCCCGTCCGCGAACCCTGCACTTCGGCATCTGCTTGCCTGGATCCTAGTTCTCCTCGGCCTGCAGCTGATGCGCTACCGAAGAGCCGTTCCATCCCAGCTTGTCGCCCACAGCGTTCACGAACTTGCCGCAGAGCGGAGCCACCGCCAGCATCTGGATGGGCAGCGCGATGGTGAAGTTGTACGGGAAGAGCGCCACCGAGAAGCCCAGCGCCTGCAAGCTGGGACCGACCGCCGCCACCGCGCCAAAGACGGTCATACAGGCTGTCATCAGCACCACCATGCAGAACTTGGTGCAGATGCCCTTCCAGACGCCGCGGTCGTCAGGCCTGCAAAACGCGCCGGTGATCCTGCGCGAAAGCGGCGTGCAGAAGAACAGGTCGCACACCATGCCAACCAGGTAGGCCAAGGGAAAGTTGTTAAATGAGTAGACCCACGCTGTGGCGCCCACATCACCGGTCCTGACGCCATAGTTGAGCGCAGCCATCAGGTAAATCATCAAAGCAGACATCGAGAAGCTAAAGAGCAGGCCTTCCTTACCGTTACGAGGCATCTCCAAACCTTTCCGTCATGAATCCTCGGCCCCTCTTGTACCAAGGGGGCGCATGACGCAAAAGCCGGTTGAAGGCAGATGAGCATGGCGAACTTCCTCGCGAGCGGGTAGCCCGTTACGGGGAGGAGCCGCTTGCAGGAACCGAGTCTAGCGCAGAGCGCGCGCCTGATGTCAGTCCCAAGCGGCGAACGACATGCAAGCGCGAGGGCGAGACGTCCGGCGTCGCAAAAGTAACGGATTGTACGGTTTGAGGGCTGGAAATGATGGCGGCGGTCGCAAAGGTAACCGATTGTACGTTTTACTCTGAGGGATAGACGCTCAACTCAAGAAAACCCCAGGATGCAAATCCCAAGAGCGGCCTCCGGGGCCTCTGGAAGGGGCCTCAGCATCTGAAAAACGTACAATCGGCTACTTCTGCGGCACAGGCTAACCGGCGCGCGGCCTAAAACGCACAATCCGTTACTTCTGCGTCAGGCCCGCTTGCGCGCATAAGCCGAGATACCCAGCCCGACTCCGTCGCCCCGCAACGCAAGCTTGCCGGCAGCCCCAGCTACAGACTTCGGCCGAGCTCGCGCGCCTGCTCGACGTAGCTGGAGTTCATGGTCAGGCTGGGCGTGCCGCAGCCGTACCCGAGCACCATGCCCTGATTGCTAAAGTCCAGGTAGCGCACGAGCGTACGGTAGTGAGTGGTCAGCGCCTCAAAGGTCCAATCGTCGGAGTCCCACGCCACCGCCAGCAGCGCCGACTTCATGCGCTTGCTCCTGAGGCTGCTGTTAAAGGAGCAGAAGCGGTCCACGATGGTCTTGAGCTGCGCCGACATCCCAAAGTAGTAGAGCGGGGTGGCAAAGACGATCATGTCGGACGCCAGGATCTTCTCGCGCAGCTCGCCCATCGCGTCGCGCTGCACGCACGGACCCTCGTAGCCGCACTTGACACAACCGGTGCAGGGGCGGATGTTAAGCCGCGCCACGTCCACGATCTCCACCCGATGCCCCGCCATGCTGGCCCCGTCCGCAAAGGCGTCGACCATAATCCTGGTCGAACCCTCGCGGTTGGGACTTCCCTGCAGCACGATGATGTTCACGATTCCCCCTCTTTACTTCAGCAGCAGCTCAAGGCAGTTGCGGACGATGTCGTAGATGCTCGTTTGCGCATGCGGGACCTCGGCTGCATCCATGGCCTGGCACTGCTTGCAGGTAGGTTCCGAACAGGGAAACACACCGTACAGGAAAGGAAAGAAGGCCAAGCACAGCTTGCGGCGGTATTCCTCGTCCTTGTCCGGAAGATAGGTGGCTATGCAGCCGTCAAACGCGGCCAGCGCCCGCTTGAACGCGAGCTTGAAGTCGGTCAAGCGCTCGATTCGGCTGTTCTCCTCGATCTCGTAGAGGTTGGTGGATTGGAGCCGCAGCAGCGACGCGTGGCCCTCGAGCGAATGCGCGATGGCGCAGGCCAGCCCTTCGACGTCGAGCTGCTCGCCGCCGTCGCGAATCTGCTCGAGCTCGACGGCCCAGCGCTCGTACTCGCGCTGGAGCAGGCCCAGGAAGATCTCCTCGATGGTCTGGAAGTAGTTGTAGATGGACGGGCGCGAGAAGCTCGTGCGCGCGGCGATGCCCTTGATGGTCACCTCTTTGAACGACGACTCGCGGTAGAGCTCGTCGCACGCGTCCAAGATCTCATCGCGACGGTGCAGTACCTGCTCTTTTGTCGCCCTGGGCATGTCTCGTCCCTCCTTCCTCGCGCAAATCGGCGCAAACCAGCATGGCAAACTCCTGACAGGGCGTCAATTGTTGGTCCCGGCTGCGTCCTCGCTCTCTACGATGCGCCGCAGCTCGTCGAGAAACGCCTGGGTCTGGCGGGTGGGACGGACCTTGCGCCAGAGGATGCCGTGGTGCGCCTCGAGCCGCGGCGAGAGCTCCCTGAAGACGAGCGGCCCACAATCCCCGCCTGAGACCAGCCCTCCGTAGCAGACCAGCGCGCCGAGCCCCTCCTCCGCCAGGAAGCACGCGTTGAGCGGCAGGTTGTAGGTGGCCTTGACGTCCATCTGGTTGATGAGGCCGCCGGCCCAAGCGCCAACGGCACGGTGGCTGGCCTGCGCCGGCAGGATCACCGGCGTGTCTACCAGGTCATGCGCGGTGACCACGTCGAGCTTGGCGAGCGGCGAATCGGGCTGCACGTAGACGCCCCAGGTGTCATAGATGGGCAGCTCGAGCGCATTGAGGTTGGAGTGCGGCTGCAGGTCGCACTCCAACAGGAGGTCAAAGTACCCGTGGAGAAAATCGTCCATCAGCGCCTCGGCGGTGCCGTCGCGCACCTCAAAGCTCACGTTGGGGTAGCGCTCGCTCACGTTCGCCATGGCTCGGGCGAGCAGAACCATGGCCTTGGTCTCCCCCGCTCCGATGTGCACGACTCCGGAAACCGCGCTGGTAGGAGCCGCGACCTCCTCCTCTGCCTTATCGGCCAGCTCCAGGATGCGGCGCGCGTGGCGGTTGAGGGTCACGCCGGCATCGGTGAGCTCGATGCCAAAGTGGGTGCGCTCAAAGAGGGGTCGGCCCAGCTCGCGCTCCATCTGGGTGAGCTGCCGGGACAGCGTGGGCTGGGTCACGTGCAGCGCCTTGGCGGCGGCGGTCACGGTCCCTTCATCGACCAGCGTGACAAAGTACTTGAGCGTGCGCAGCTCCATCGTGCGTCCTCTCCGGGGTTGAGTATGCCTGAGAGGCATTATAGAGGGGCCGATGCATTCATTCAGTATGCTATGAGGTCAGGCGGCTGAAAACCGGGGAGCTTGGTGCCTCCGATGGCATTGGCAGGATCCCTGGGGTACGTGTGCGCCCGCAGACGAGCGCACCTGGAAGAGCGCCCTTCGGGGTAACGACCCGAGTTTGAACCCCGCGTATGCTGCAAAAGTAACAATATGCGAAGGTTTCAGCACTTGAGGGGCGCTGCCTGATGCAAAGATAACAATATGTGAGTTCTTCCAGCACCAAACCTCTGCGAGCAAAAGTGCCGGGAGCATCCGAAAGGCCGAATCCTGGTCTTTTTCTGGGAGGCTGCCGCTGGCCCATGCTCGAGCCGGTGAATAAATTCGCACATTGTTACTTTTGCATCACGAGAAGGGGCCCGCAGTCCCAAATCTTCGCACATTGTTACTTTTGCATCAGAGCGAGGAGCAATCCTTGATTATCAACTTTATCCGAACACCTCCCACATTCATCCGTACATGTGCGGATGAATGTGGGAACCCGATACCCTGAGGGCCG
>OMWF01000178.1 GCA_900314665.1 uncultured Actinomycetes bacterium | reverse complement strand
GGGGTAGCCTATGCACGCGTTGAGGTTGGTGACGCCCATGGCCGAAAGCAGGCGCTCGAGCGTGGCGTACAGCGCGCCGCCGACGCCGTGGCCGTGCGCGTCATGTGCCACGTAGATGGAGAGCTCGCAGGCCCAGTCGTACGCCTTGCGCTCCTTGAGGGGGCAAGCGTACGCGTAACCGAGCGCTCGGCCGTCCGCGGACTCAGCCACAAGGTAGGGATAGCGCTCCAGCGTACGCGCGATGCGCTGGCGGAAGTCTTCCACACTGGGGACGTCCCACTCGAAGGTTATGGCCGTGTCGCGCACGTAGGGCGCATATATCTGCAACAGGCGCTCCGCGTCGTCCGGCGTCGCCATCCTGATGTGCACGCCCTCCCCTGCCGCCGCGCCGGCATTTTCCTGCACCATTGCCCTCCCGTCGCTCGTGCTCACGGACACCAGACTACTACGGGCGGAAGCGCAGCGGGCGTGCGTGCGGCACCTTTCACAAACGGGACGATGCCCAGCGACGTCACGAGCGAAATAAGCCGCCCCAAGGATCGACGACCATTCCTCGCACCGCGTTCGTCTTCCGTCATTGTGGCGCGAGGAGCAGATGGAGACCATTGTTCTATATACCGTGGTATACAATCCAAGCTCATATGGCAGCGCAGCCTCATGACGGTCAAGCACCCCAGCGGATAATACGGGCGTGCGCGCACTGGGGAAGGTGAGGACGACGGAGGAGAAGATAATGCCAGCTAAGCAGGCAGCGCGTTACGATGCAGCAGAGTTCCTAGAGTGTGACGCTGACATCGTCACCTACCTCAATGCCGCTATCGAGGATGGTGACTCCGGTCTTGCCTCCGCTGCCCTTGGCGATATCGCACGGGCTCGGGACATGGCGCAGCTTGCAAAGGAGGCGGGCATTACCCGCGACGGCCTCCACACAGCCCTCTCGCAGACGGGAAGTCCCTCTTTTACAACGATTCAATAGGTCGTGAGGTCGTGAAAGCTCTCGGTTACAAACTCGACGCAGAGCCCATCACCGCTTAATACGACAATTACGGAGTGACCTTTACAGAAACAATCTCCCCTCAGAACGGCCTTGAAGAGAAACGTCTCTGGGATACGCTTCCCCGTCTGTCAACCCGTGTCACGCTCCTCTTGGTGGTCCGGCATGCGATGCTACCTGCCGCACTCATTCGCATGCGAGGGAGTGTCGGAGAACATGAGGGGGGGGCAGCATAGCAATCAGTTCAGAAGTACAGACGTAAGCACAATGGCGCATGAACGCTCGACACGCAAATCGACGCAACCATCGTCCTGAAATCAACCACGAGGCAGGTTCGTAGGAAAGAAGGTCACAACGCGAATCCATAGAAATGCTGACGAGTAACGCAAGGCTTTGCGCCAAAGCGTTGAGGTTGGGGAAGGAGTCCCCCGCCCCCAGGGCCGGACTATGGGAACGCTGTGTTTTGCCAGCTCCAGGCGATTGCGGACGATAGTAAGCGGTGTCGTCATAAAGGACCTCGCATATGGAGAAGGCAGGAGGTCACCAGAACCACCGCCTCTTCATCTCTTGCAGAAACTCCCCATTGATCGGGTACCCATGGCCAGAGCAGATGACGGAGTCGATTCCGCATCGCGGGCAGAGCGCGGTGCGCCCGCCAGTATCGTCAACCCAATCTTCGACTTCATCTGGGGAAAATATAGAGAGGCAGAAAAAGCAACCGCAGGTTTCTGCTGACTTTACTATTCGCTCGTTGTTAAACGAGAGATTATAGGCGCGTAAGAAGTCTGACTCTTGATACCCATGCGTGACCATTGGTCTATCCAATCCTATGTGTGGCGACTTGGTGCCACACAATTCACTGCCCACTTCGTGGCAAGACTATCACGGGTGCGACCGCGACAGTCGCAAACAACCTGGTAATGGGCAGCAAAGCCAATAGTCCGCACGCCAGATTGGTGCCAAGCGATTTCGGGCGACAGCGGACAACACTGTCAGCAGAAACGCCGCATGTCCAGAACGGGCATGCGGCGAGGCTCATCTTGCCGAGAAGCGCATCGAACAACACGTCCGGGTGAAACGCGTTGGCAGTGACGTCGTCGACACTTAGGAAACCAATCACGATGTACGCGACCTTGCAATTCAAACGGTGAAGCGCCGCCGCATGTCACGTGCGTCGATGCGACCCACGGCGCGGATGCATTTGCAGGTCACGAGTACAATAAACGTGTCATCGCTCCAATGGAATTAGGCTGGCTGTGAAACGGTTACCCAATGAGTCCGACCGAATCCATGAAGTCGACAAACGAACCGATGATGTCGTTGGCGCGGTCGACTATGTCCTCCTCGGTGAAGTCCGTCTTCGACCTCACAATTCCAAGAAGCTCCACGTTCTTGGTGCCCTCTCGTGTCCTCCCGTTCCCGTCAACGAAGCCCTCGTAGTACTTCTTCTTGTCGGAGAGACGATAGTCGGCGGCGCGGATGTTCACGCGCTTCTCCAGAAGCGCCTTGTTGCCGAGAGCCTCAAGGTTAGAACGGTCTCGCAGGGGCTCGACTTCCGCGCGCTTGCGGGCGTAGATGTGCTCCACCTCGAGGACCGTGTCGTTGTTCCACAGCTCCTGCGCCGGGTCGTGGTACGCCCACCAGGCGAGCATCGAGCGAGTGATCGCACGCTGGTTGGTGAACTGGAAGGCGCGGATGCGAGCAATCACATCCTCCCTGCCAAACCGTTTGCTCGGGAAGCTGACGTCCCTGCCGTTTACGATATTGACCATCGCGGGGAACATGGGCGTGCGGAGGGAGTTCACACCGGGACGCTCGATGGCGTAGTACCAGACGAAGGCGATGGTGAGGTCGAGCAGCCGCACGAGGCCCTCGTCGTCCAGGTTGTCGCTGCC
>OMWF01000071.1 GCA_900314665.1 uncultured Actinomycetes bacterium | reverse complement strand
TTGTCGGTCCATCGCAGATGAACCGGAACAGGGATGAGGCACCTCCCAGTATACGAACGGGCAGAGGGATTGCAAGATGTTGACATTGTCGCCGCGTTGGGCTTGAAGCCTACGACGTCCGTCAAGCTCTCTCCCTCGCCTGCAAACCCGCAGTTCAGAGCTTTGCCAGCGTCTTGCGGTCGACTTTGCCGTTGGGGGTCATGGGCAGCCTGTCGTGAAAGACGAACTTGCGGGGGATCATGTAGTGGGGCAGGGTCGCCGCCAGCTCCTTCTTGAACGCCACCGTGGCCTTGAGTCCGGTCTCGGCGGGCGCTTTGCCCAGCACCACATGGGCGACCAGGTAGGCGATGCGGCCGTCGCGCTCAAACGGCGTCACGCAGGCGTCCGTCACCTCCGGCAGCTTGCGGATGTTCTCCTCGATGTCGCCCAGCTCGATGCGGTAGCCGTTGAACTTGACCTGCATGTCCAGGCGTCCGTGGTAGTGGAGCAGGCCCTGCTCGTCGAGCGCCCCCTCGTCGCCGGTGCGGTAGGTGCGCACCTCCTTGCCGTCGAGCAGCGCCGTGCCAAAGGACTTCTCGGTCAGGTCCATTCGCTTGAAGTAGCCCGCCGACACGGTGTCCCCTTCGATGATCACCTCGCCATAGGTGCCCGTGGGGCACTCGGCGCCCTGCTCGTCCACCACGCGCAGGCGGGTGCCCGGGCGGGCGATTCCCACCGGCAGCGGCTCGTCCGCCGCCGTCATCTCCGGCGTGACGTCGACCGCCGCCACCGCCACCGTGGACTCGGTGGGACCGTAGCTGTTGACGACCTTGGCCTGCGGGAAGCGTTCGAGAAGGGCGGCGGCCGTGGAGTTGGCGAGGGTCTCGCCACAGAAGAGGAAGAGCCTGAGGTCTGGGAGCAGCTCCTGGGTGAACGAGTCGTCGACCAGGCACATATTGGCAAACGAGGGCGTGGACACCCACACCCCCACGCCGGAGGCGGCCAGCGCCTTGAACTCCTCGCGCATGTTGTCCTGCACCTGCTTGGTCAGGCAGAAGAGGGTGCCGTCGCTGGCGAGCGCCATCGCCAGCTCGTAGACCGAGAGGTCAAACGAGAAGGGCGCCTGGTTTAAGAAGGTGAGCCCGGTCTTGTCGATGCCACCGAGGGTCACCGCCCAGCCGAGGAAGTTGTCAAAGCAGTCGGCGGTCACCTGCACGCCCTTGGGGGTGCCGGTCGAACCCGAGGTGAAGAGGATGTAGGCCAGGTCCTCGCCCGACACCCAGCGCTCCGGCTGCGAGGCGCCGCCCTTCTCGGCGATGGCCGTCAGGCGGGACGTGTCAAGCAGCGTGGAGGCGGCGTCGGCCAGCTCCTCGGGAAACTCGCTGGTGGCCAGCACCAGCGGGGCGCCGATTTGGCCGGCAATGCTCACCGCCCGCTCCTTGGGCACCGAGAAGCGGTCGACCGGCACGTAGGGGTGGCCGCTCTTGAGGCAGGCGTGCATGCAGGCGATATGCAGCGGGGACTTGTGCCCATACACCATCACCGGCTCGTGCTCGGGCACGCCGCTCGCATCGATCCAGGCGGCGAGGGCCTCGGAGGCGCTCCACAGCCACCCGTAGGTGGCCGTGTCGCCGGAGGTGGTCACGATGGCGGTGCGGTCGGGGTTTGAAGCGGCGGTTTTGGCAATTGCATCCAGGTAGCGCATCTCACGTCCCTTTGGGGTTCGAGGGGTCTTGGCACACGCTTGTACACACTAGCACCGCCGCCCCGCCCCCGACGCCGGGAATCGAAAACGCCCGAGCGCAGACATGTCACCGAGTGTGTAAACGGGGACGGTTCTGTTTGACACTATCCGCACGTCAACGGGGGTGCGTCGACGGGTGGTTCTCCTTGACAACTCGATTACCAGCAAATGTGTCAAAAAGAACCGTCCCCGTTGACACACCTAGGCCTCCTCGACGGTTCCGCCGTAGCCGTATTCCAGGCAGAAGGCGCCAATCTCGCGCAGGAAGCGCTCGCCGTAGCGGTGCAGCTTGGTCTTGCCCACCCCGGGGCACGAGAGCATCTGCTCATCCGTCTGGGGC
>OMWF01000278.1 GCA_900314665.1 uncultured Actinomycetes bacterium | reverse complement strand
GCCAAAGCCCCCAGAAATCCGGCTGGGAAGGCATCACGCCCGCAGCTCGCTCCTCCCCTCGCAACAGCCCGAAGGATGGACCATGGCCCTCATCTACCTCATTGAAGACGACCCTTCGATCCGCAAAGAGCTGGCGCGCCTGCTGGACCTGGAGGGGTTCTCCACGCTTTCCTGCGAGGACTTTGCTGGCGCCGCCCAATCGGCTCTCGCCGCTCAGCCCGACTGCATCCTGCTCGACCTCTCGCTGCCGCAGGCGGACGGCCACCAGATCTGCCGCGAGGTCCGCACGGCCTCGCAGGTGCCCATCATCGTGCTCACCTCGTCTGCCGACGAGTTTGACGAGGTGATGGCGCTCGGCCTCGGCGCCAACGACTACGTAACCAAGCCCTACCGCCCGGCCACGCTCATAGCCCGCATCAAGGCGCAGCTTCGCAGCAGCCAGACGGCCCTCCCCCGCGCCCTCGAGTACCGGGGCCTCGTCCTCGACGAGTCCACGGGAACCGCCTCGTACCTGGGCAAGCACGTCCAGCTCACCAGAAACGAGCAGGGCATCCTGGGGCAGCTCATGAGGCACGCAGGAAAGACCCTCTCCCGCCAGCAGCTCATGGTGGCCCTCTGGGAGTCCGACTCCTTCATCGACGACAACACGCTCTCGGTAAACGTCAACCGCCTCCGCAAAGAGCTCAAGGACCTCGGTCTGCCCCACGACCTCATCTCCACAAAGCGCGGCATCGGCTACATGCTCGGCAAGGAGGAGCTGTGACCTCGGGGGACGGGCGAGAAGACCGGCCCCGCTATTCCCTCGGCGCATTCCTTCTCGACAGGCTGGCCTCCGTCCTCATCGGCCTCGCGTGCACCGCCGGGACGTTTGGTATGTGCAACGTGCTGGGGTGCGGCACGCAGGGCTCGCTGCTCGTCGCCTCCTTTGTCCTAATCTGCGCGGCCGCCGCCCTCGCCATCCAATACGTGCGCGGCAGGGGCTTTTGGACGGGGATTGCAGACGCCGCCTCCCAGGTCCAAGACATCCCCGAGGTGCCCGAGTTCCTCCCCTCGCCAACGACCCTTGAAGGACAGCTTGCCGGAGAGCTGCTCGACACCTGTCAGGCGCTGCACTCCTCCAAAATCACGGCGGCAGCCAAGGACGCCTCCGACTACCGCCGCTACATCGAGCTCTGGATACACGAGGCAAAGACCCCGTTGGCGTCGGCAAAGCTCATCGCCGGACGTCTGCCGGGCGAGGAGGGCGGCGCGCTCTCGCTCGAGCTCGAACGGCTGGACGCCTCGATTGACCAGGCGCTCTACTATGCGCGCTCGACGTCCGTCGCAAGCGACTACGCCATACGCCACGTCCCTCTCGCCGCCGCTGTGCGCGAGGCCTGCAAGCGCCACATGCGCTTTCTGATCGAGCAGGGCACGACCCCGCGCATCACCATCCCGGAAGACCAGCAGGTGCTCGCCGACGAGCCCTGGCTCGTGTTCATGGTGGGCCAGGTGGCCGTGAACGCGGCGCAGTACGGCGCCACCTCCATCGCCTTCACGGCGCACGTGGAGGACGCGGGGACCGCAAACGAGCGCACGATGCTCGAGGTGGCGGATGACGGCCGCGGCATCCCGGCCGCCGACCTGCCCCGCGTGTTTGACCGTGCGTTTACCGGCGAGAACGGCAGGAGCCGCCCAAACGCCACCGGCATGGGGCTCTACCTCGTCGCGCTCATGTGCGCGCGTCTGGGCATCGGCGTGCAGATCGCATCCGAGCAGGGCACGGGCACGCGGGTGCTGTTCTCGTTTCCCCATGACTCGCGTCGGGAGCTGGCATCCGCGCGCTGACCGGCCCTCACGACGCCTGGTCCCCTTCTTACGTTCTTGTAAGACAGATGTAAGGGCGGCGGTATACGAGTCCCCAGAGCGTCCGTGCAAACTGAGCCCAGCATCCGATGAAGGGGGTTTGCATGAAGGCATTCGCAAGGATATCAGGCGCGCTCGTGCTTGTGGCAATGGCGGCGGCGCTGGTCATAGGCGTTCAGTCCCACAGGGAGAAGGTGAGATAGATGACCGAGAGCATCGCCTCCCCCACGCCCTCAAGCATGCCGGGCGCCGTGATGGCGCAAAGCGCGCCTGCCGCCCTCTCGGTGAGGCAGGTCGCGAAGACCTTTGGCGCCCGGGGCGCACTCACCCACGCGCTGAACGGGATCACGCTCGACATAGACAAGGGCGAGTTTGTCGCCATCATGGGGCCGTCGGGCTCGGGAAAGACGACGCTGCTCAACTGCGTGTCCACCATCGACCGGCCTACCTCCGGGCAGATCCTCGTCGACGGCCGCGACATCACCTCTCTCCCAAAGCGGGCGCTCACCACCTTTAGGCGTGACGAGCTGGGCTTCATCTTCCAGGACTTCAACCTGCTCAACACCCTGACCGCGCGGGAGAACATCGCGCTGGCGCTCACCATCAAGCACGTGCCGCCGGCCGAGGTGGCCGCGCGCACCCAGGACATCGCAAGCGTGCTGGGCGTGGCGGCCGTTCTCGACAAGTACCCCGGTCAGATGTCGGGCGGGCAGAAGCAGCGCGTGGCAGCGGCGCGCGCCATCGTGGGCAATCCCGCGCTCATCCTGGCAGACGAGCCGACCGGGGCGCTCGACTCGCACTCGGCATCCGTGCTCCTGGACACGCTCTCCATGATGAACCGGCAGATGCGGGCGACCATCATGATGGTCACGCACGACTCCTTTGCGGCCTCGTTTGCCAGCCGCGTCCTCTTCATCAAAGACGGCGCCCTCTTCAACGAGGTCCGCCGCGGAGATGCAGGGCGCGAGGAGTTCTTTGCCCGCATCATCGAGGTCGTCACCTTCCTCGGAGGGGGTGTGGGAGATGACGCTTAAGCTCGCCTGGCGAAACATCCGCGCCTCGGTGCGCGACTACGCCATCTACTTTGTGACGCTGCTCTTTGGCGTGGCGGTCTTCTACGCATTCAACTCCCTTCCGGGCCAACAGGTGATGTTTGACATCCAATCCCGCTCCACCGCGAACGTCTTCGATCTCTTGGGCAGCATGATGGCCTTTTTCTCGGTGGTGGTGGCCTGCGTGCTGGCCTTTCTCATCCTCTACTCGAACGGCTTTCTCATCCGCCGTCGCAAGCGAGAGTTTGGAACCTACCTGCTCTTGGGCATGAGCCCGGGTCAGACCTCGCGCGTCATGCTGGTCGAGACCGCGATCGTGGGGCTGGTTGCCCTGGCGGCGGGCCTTGTGATCGGGTTCCTGCTCTCGCAGGCCCTGGTCTTTGTGACAGCCGCCCTCTTTGGCACGACCATCCAGCAGTACCGGTTTGTCTTCTCGCCAAGGGCATGCCTAGCCACGGTAGCCTGCTTTGTCGTCATCTTTGCGGTGGCCGCCGTCTTCAACACGGGCATGGTGCGCCGGCAGAAGCTCATCACCCTCCTGAGCGCCAACACGTCCAACCAGAAGGTGGCCGTGCGCAACCCCTGGGTGTGTCTCGTGGCGTTTGCCGCCTCGGTCGCCGTCATCGCCTACGCATACTCTCAGCTGGGCGAGTCCGGCATGAGGGAGCTTTCCGATCCGCATTTCATCAGGGCCACCGTCTGCATGCTGGCAGGCACGTTCATCCTGTTCTGGTCGCTGGCCGGCTTCATCATCGCCATCGTCACCAGGTCAAAGAGTTTCTACCTGCGCGGACTCAGGCCTTTCACGGTGCGCCAGATTGCCAGCCGGGTAAACACCGCCTTCATCTCTCTGTGGGCAATCTGCGTCATGCTCTTCTTCTCTATCACCACGTTTTCCTGCGGCATGGGATTGATGGGCGCACTCACCGGAAACGCCCGCGAAGCCAATCCCTACAGCGCGAGCCTCATCGCATACGTCTACTCCAACTGGGACCCCTCCTCTGACGACCCGGCAGCCGGATTCAAGGAGGCACACCCTGACGAATTCGCAGAGGGAGCGGAGCGCAGCTGGGAGATCGCGCCCCTGCTTGAGAGCAACGCCCCGCAAGCATGGACGCAGACCGTGAGAGACAGCGCGCAGCTGGACGTCTACTTGGCGCCTGACATCACCTACCAGGAGCTGGTCGACAAGCTCTCCCCTGCCCAGGCGCATAAGCTCTCCTCTTCGGCCTCGGACCGGGTCCTGAAGGCAAACGTGGACCTCGTGGGCGTCTCCCAGGTCAACGCCACCCGCACGCTGCTGGGCCAGGACGCTATCTCCCTGGACGACGGGCAGTGCGCCATAATGAACAACGCGGACGTCACGTCGGACGCCGCCCGCGAGCTTGCGTCCTCGCACGCCTCTATTCGCGTCAGCGGACGCGAGCTCACTTGCACAGGAGACGTTGTGAGCCTCCAGATGAGCGATAACGCCGTCCTCACCACAACGCTCACGTTGATTGTCCCCGAAAGCGTCATCGACTCCCTGAAGGTGCAGGGCGCCTTTCCCCATAGCTGTTACCTGAACCTGATGTACGCCGACAACGGCAAGACCGCCGCCGAGAACGACGCCGCCCTCGAGAAGATCGTTGCCGCGGCGCAGCCCCTGAGCGAGCGTTCCGCGCAGGTCGATGGCTGGGCATTCGAATCTAACCTGTGGCCGGTCACAAGCGTGGTCACGCAGAACGAGATGACCGAGCAGGCTGGCGGCATCCGCATGCTCATCACCTACCTGGCGGTGTACATCGGTTTCGTGCTCCTTATCGCCACCGGCGCCGTGCTCGCCGTGCAGCAGCTCTCAACCACCTCCGACTCGCTGCCGCGCTACCGCATGCTCTCGCGCCTCGGATGCTCGGAGAAGTCAATCTCGCGCTCGCTTCTGGCCCAGGTCTGCGTCTACTTCCTGCTGCCTCTGGCAGTGGCCGTCTGCCATAGCGCATGCGCGATACACGTGCTGAATGAGAGCCTGTTCTCCCAGATGGGCACCCCGATCCTCACGCCCATCCTCATGGCAGCCGTGCTGGTGCTTGTGATCTACGGCGGGTACCTGCTCGTCACCTACACAACCGCCAGGTCCGCCGTGAGGTCGGCCCGCTGAGACGGGGTCGGAGAGACGTTCCCTCAGCACCCCTTCCCCAAAGGCGTTCATGCCGGTCACACGGTGCTAACATCGCCCCCGGGCGCGCAGGCATTGGCGCGCCCGGGGGCGAGAGGAGCCGAGATGTCAGAGTCGATAACGCGCGACGAGCTGCTTGCCGAAGCATGTGCCATCGCCTCAACGCATGGCATCGCCGCACTCACCATCCGCGGGCTCGCCGAACGTTGCGGAGTCTCGATTGGTACGGTCTACCGGCACTTTTCATCAAAGTCAGAGCTCAGTGTGGCCGCCATCGAGAGCTTCTTCAGGCGCGAGCTCTTCGATGACTTCTGCCTGCCCGCCCAAGGGCGCAACTACCTCGCCTACTGTCGCCTCTTTGCAGACCGCATCTCCGATGTCATGGCGCGGTTTCGCAGCCAATGGCTGGGCGGCGCCGAGGCCCTTCCGGAAGCCGAGCGCATCGCCGCCAAAAAGCGCGAGCAGCAGCTTGTCGGGCATATCCTCGCCGGGCTCGCACGTGTGTTTGAAGAGGACCCCGACATCAATCACGCCGCGCTGCCGTCTGGCGTCACCGGGGAGACGATGAGCGCGCTCGTGTTTGACGCGGTGATGGCGCAGATACACAGCGGGCACGATGCCGACGTGCTCCTCTACCTGCTCGAACGCGGGCTCTACCGCGCCTGACCCGACCAGCCGGAGCGACTCGGCGGCACGGCGAGCGGCGCAGGAGCAGGATTGAACATCACGCCGTTGATGTTCAACTGGGCCTTCTTAGGATGAGAGCTGATAGAAGAGCTCCGCGCCCAGCACTTCACGGGCGCTTGTCCAAGGAGGCAACGCCATGCAACCGCTTCTCATCCCCGCATCGGCAACCATCACGCTCGCGCTCGCGTTCTATACCATCGGCGTCTTCTGGGAGCGTCGCTCAGGGAGGCTCCAACCCCGCCATCTCGCGTTTTTCTTGCTCGGACTTGCCTGCGACGCGACCGGCACCTCGCTGATGTCGGTCATCGCCCGCAGCTCCGCGGCTCCCGTCTCGCCGGTGCACCTGGTCACGGGCACGCTTGCCCTCCTGCTCATGCTGGCTCACGCCCTGTGGGCGATCGTCGTGCTCGTACGTCATGACGAAGGCCTGCAGCAGGGGTTTCACCGCTTGAGCACCGGGGTCTGGTTGTTCTGGCTGGTGCCCTACGCCTGCGGCCTGCTCATGGGGATACCCGCGATCTGCCTCGACGGTGCCCATGCGCTCGTCGCATCAGCAGGAATCGCCCTGGCGGCCGGCATTGCCGTGTATTGGCGGCCCGCGCTCCCGCGCCGAGCCGCCCGCTGACCTCCTGCTCCGCCCGATGCCGCTCAGGCCCGTGCGGCATCGGGCGGCGTCGCCGTCTCGGCTCACGGAAGCGGCGGCGCCTGCGTTTCGGCTCAGGCGTCTCCTCGCGTGCCGATCACCCGATTGAGCTCCCTCATCCTGCCCTCGAAGACCTCCGCGGGAACAAGCGCGACGCCGTCCTCGTCGCTGAGCACGATCAGGCGAACCCCGGGCTTCAGCCCAAACTTGTCACGGACCGCCTTGGGGATGACCACCTGCCCGTGGTCGCTCAGGGTCACCGACCCCCAGATGTTCTTCCCCCGCGGGGCGGGAGGGATGACGCCGACGCCGTCCGCAGTCTCCGTGCCCAGCAGGCCGTCGACGGTCACCCCGTACAGCTCGGCGAGGCGCGATGCCTTCTCCACGTCCGGCACAGTCGCACCGCTCTCCCACTTTGCATAGGCTTGGCGCGAAATCCCGATCTTCTCGGCCACCTGCTCCTGCGAGTAGCCGTTCAGCTTCCTGAGCATCACCAGGTTATCTTTGAGCATGCAGCATGCCTTCCTACAAGTCGGTCCGCTCAAAATCCTCGCATGCCCTCTTATACGACAGGTACGTCAGCGCGGCAAACAGCACCGCTCCCCCGCCCAGCAGCGACAGCTGCAGGGCCAGGTGCTCAAAGCCAAAGGCGTTAAGCGCCCCAAGCCCGGGGACGTGGTGAAGCGCCTCCGCAACGACCATCTCCGCAAACGCCGCCGCGATGTAGGCGACGAAGGGCGCCCCAAGTTTGAAGGAGGTCCTGAAGAAGCCTCCCACAAAGAGGGCGTTGAAGAGGCCAAAGGCCACGAGCACCGCACCTAAGAAGAACGGGTTGGCGTTCATCAGCGCGTTCTGCCGGTAGACGAGCGCATCCGCCAGGACCGTCATGCGGACGAGCGTGAGCGCGGCCATTATCGCCAGGGCGACAAGCTCGATAAGCAGCACAAACTGGTACTTACCCCTCACCACGTGGCGCTTTGCCACCGGCAGCAGCGCGGAGAAGACCAGGTCGTTAGCCTCCCGCGCGCTCTGGAAGCTCTGGAATATGCCCAGCGTCACAAAGAAGGCGCCGCAGAGGATGGGATATCCCGGCAGCAGAACCATGGCGGAAAAGCCAATGAAGAGGTACGTCAGACGCAACGAGGCGAGCCTCGTCTCCTTTCTCAGCAAGGCATTCATGATCAGGCCTCCCTCTCCATCCTCAAATAAGCTTCCTCCAGCGTCTCGCCGGGCTTGCCAAAGCCTTCGATGAACGCCTCCTTCGAGCAGCTCGCCCGCAGCTTCCCATGGCTGATGTAGATGATGTCATCCGCGCATCGCTCCAGGTCAGAGATGATGTGCGTAGAGAACAGAACCGTCACGCCGCACTGCTTGAGGGTGCAGAGGAGCCTGAGGAGCTCGTCGCGCGAGAAGGGATCAAGGCCGCTCGTGGGCTCATCCAGAATGAGCACCTCTGCCCTGTGGGAGAGGGCGAGAAGGAGGTTGAACTTGACCTTCATGCCCTCCGACAGCTCGATGGGCCGCTTGGCCTCATCGAGCTCGAACAGCTCCAGGTAGCGCTGGTACGCGTCCTCATCCCAATTGGGGTAGAACGACTTGGCGACGTCCGCAATCTGCCTGATGGGCTTTCTCGGATACCAGCTGACCGTGCCGGTGGAGTAGCCGATCCGCTGCTTGATCTGGGTCTCGTAGCCACTGAGGGGCAGGCCAAAATAGAAGATCTGCCCGTCGTCGGCATGAACCAGGTTCAGCATGGCCTTTATCACGGTGGTCTTTCCCGCCCCGTTGCGGCCGATAAGCCCCGCTATCCGCCCTTCTCCAAGCGAGAAGGAGACGTTGTCCAGGCAAAACGACGGGTATGACTTGCAGAGGGATGCGACTTCTACGATGCTCATGGCGCCTCGCGGTCAATTGGATGACTTTTATAAACAATGTAAAGTCTGGTTGCGTCGCAGACAACCAACCGCAGTTGGCACGCTCTGCCAATTTTAGTTGCCGGCATCACCCTTCTTTCGGGCTTGCAAGCGACCGCAAGCTCGGACATCGCCGCACCGTGCGTAATCGTACGCAGCTAAGAACCAGGCTCCATCTCATTGTCAGATGCAGGGGGCGCGCATCGACCCGGGGGG
>OMWF01000088.1 GCA_900314665.1 uncultured Actinomycetes bacterium | reverse complement strand
GTGCGCTCCATCGAGGTGTCGACGATGTCGCGCTCCATGAACTCGATGGCCGCGGGGTCGAGACCGGCGAGCTTGATGTCGGGTACGGCGCCGATGGCGGTCCTGATGTCGGCAAAGGGCAGGATGAAGCTGGTGTTTTCGGTGGGCGCGGGGATGAGCTTCAAGGTGAGCTCGGTGATGACCGCCAGCGTTCCCTCGGAGCCGATGATGAGGTGCATCAGGCTGTAGCCGGAGCTCGCCTTGGTGACGGGGCGGCCGAGCTTGAGCACCTGCCCGTCGGGCAGCACCGCGGTCAGGTCGAGCACGTAGTCGCGGGTGGTGCCGTACTTGACGGCGCGCAGGCCGCCGGCGTTGGTGGAGACGTTGCCGCCGATCGAGCCGGTCTTCTCGCCGGGGTCGGGCGGGTACATGAGGCCGTGCGAGGAGGCGTCGGCGGCCAGGTCGCACAGGCGCACGCCGGGCTGCACGCGCACGTTGAGGTTGCGCATGTCATAGCCCAGGATCTGGTTCATGTTCATGGTGCAGAGAACCACACCTCCGGCAAGCGGGGTGGCTCCTCCCACCAGGCCGGTGCCGGCGCCGCGCACGGTCACGGGAATCGTGTTCTCGTTGCAGAGCCTCATCACCGCCGAGACCTGCTCAGTGGTCTGCGGCAGCACCACCACCTGCGGCATCTGCTGGCCGTAGAGGGGCATCTCGTCGTGGGCGTAGTCCTCATTGATGGCGTCCTGGGTCAGGCAGGCGTCTTCGCCCACGATGGCGGCGAGCTGCGAGACGAGCTCGGGGGTGACCTGGTTGAATGCGGGCATGGCTTCTCCTTGCTAATACATGCGGGGTGGTTTGGGGTGTGCGGTCCGGGCGGGGTGGGGGACGATAAGCGCGCCGCTAGCGCTGTGCGCCCGCGGCTTGCGCCTCGGCGGCCAGCGCCTGGGCGAGGCGCCGGTAGTGCAGGAACTTGCCCTGCTCCTCGAGCTTGGTGATGCCGTCCCAAGTGGCCAGCGCAAAGTCGATGGCCTCCGACTGCTGGAGCGACACGTCCGCGGGCCCAAAGTCCAGGCGGAAGTGGAAGATGTCCATGAAGTAGTTGTCGCCCGAGGCCAGGTCCTCGTTCACATAGCTGTAGACCGGGGTGAGCGGCTGGCCGGCCACGTCGAGGCCCACCTCTTCGGCCACCTCGCGGACCACGGTCTGCTGCGGGGTCTCGCCAGCGCGGACGCCGCCCCCCGTGACCTCCCACGAGCCGGCCGCCCAGTGCTTGTCGAGGGCGCGCTGGGTGATGAGGAAGCGCCCCGATCGGTCTTCGATAAGCGCCAGGGTGTAGAGCATGAACTGGCCCTGCTCGAGGCGCGCCCCCTCGCGGGGGATGGTGAGGCCGGTGCGTCGGCGGTCCTTGTCGTAGATGTCGATGAGCTCGTCTGCGGGTTCTGGCATGGCTTGAGGTTCCTCGCTACCTTTCAGGATTGACATGCGACCTTCTATTGTAGACCGCTTGCTGCGCGCATTTGCTCCGTTGGGCTGCCGCTGCCGGAGACGGCGGCCCATTGCCAGCGCACGCTCCGGGAACGGCACTGCCCAAGCGCCTATACTGGGTGACAAACCACAGCATACGGAGGGTCACATGCCTGCATCGCGCAAGCCCGTTAACATCATTTTGATCACCGGCTACCTGGGAGCCGGCAAGACCACGCTGCTCAACCACATCCTGGCCAACGACCAGGGCATCCGGGCGGCGGTTATCGTCAACGACATCGGCGAGGTCAACGTTGACGCCAGCCTCATCAAGGGCGACGGCCTGGCCCAGATGGACGACATCATCCCCCTGTCCAACGGCTGCATCTGCTGCACGCTCTCAGACGACCTGGCCCGGCAGCTGCGCTCCATCGCCGACTCTGGCGACTTCGACTACATCATCATCGAGGCCTCGGGCATCTGCGAGCCCATCCCCATCGCCTACACCATTTCCAGCTTCTGCGACGACGGCGCAGCCGAGGGCGGCGGCGCCCCGCTGGCGCTCGACAACGTGGTGGCGGTGGTGGACTGCGCCCGCATGTACGACGAGTTCAACGGCGGCAAGGCGCTGCTGTCAGAGGACGTCGAGGAGGACGACCTCGAGAGCCTCCTCATCCAGCAAATCGAGTTCTGCACCACGCTCATCCTCAACAAGACCGACCAGGTCACGCCCGAGCAGGTGACCGAGCTCAAGGCCATCGTGCGCAGCCTGCAGAGAAGCGCCAAGATCGTGGAGGCGGTGCGCGGGGAGGTCGACCTCTCCGAGCTGCTCGACACCGGCAGGTTCAACTTTGACGACGCCTACAACTCCGCCGCCTGGATCGACGCCATGGAGCACCCCGAGGAGCATGAGGACCCCGAGGTGCTCGAGTACGGCATCACCACCTTTGTCTACCAGCGCCGGCAGCCCTTTGACCTGGACAAGCTGGAGGCCTACGTCAACAACTGGCCGGACAGCATCATCCGCGCCAAGGGCCTGCTCTGGGGCGCCCAGCAGCCGGACACCGCCTACCTCTTTGAACAGGCGGGCATGCAGGTCTACCTGACCGACAACGGCCCCTTTGTGGCGTCGGCGCCCGAGGAGGAGCAGAAGCAGATCCTGGCCGAGAACCCCGAGCTGCTCGACGAGTGGGACCCGGTGTGCGGCGATCGCCAGACCAAGCTGGTCTTCATCGGCCGCGACATGGACCGGACCAAGGTCGAGCGGGGGCTTGACGCCTGCCTGGCCGACTGGATCGATGAGGACGAGCAGGTCGAGGGCTGACCAAGCGCCACGCCCCGGTCGATAAGCGCAAAAGAAGCGGGCCCGTCGGAGATGAACTGCATCCCAGTTCTTGGACGGGCTAATAAGCGGCCTAAGCCGCACACAGGGACTGATTCCGGAACTCCTCCGGGGTCAGTCC
>OMWF01000136.1 GCA_900314665.1 uncultured Actinomycetes bacterium | reverse complement strand
GTAGGTGCGCTGGTAGGCGGGTATCGAAAAACGCACGTCAGGCGTGCCGAGCAGGTCGAGCAGCAGCTCTTGCTTGGTTTGCATCGACCGACCTTTCGTCGAGCTTCATCAAGGACAAAGACCATGCTAGGAGGATGCCTGCGGTCTGTCGCCACCAAAAACGGGCTATGTGTACGAAATCGTACGCTATGTATGGAATACGTATGAAATGTTGTCAGCGGGTGTGTCAAAGAGAACCGTCCCCGCTGACACACCGCACCTGCTGCTTCACCATCTCCAGGAACAGCGGAACCATTGGGTTGCCATTGCCGGCCCTCCACACGAGAGACTTGGTCACGGAAAGGCCCTCGGCTCTAATCGGGATTTTCACCAGCTCGCGCTCGAGCTCATGCAACAAGACGGTTGTCTGCCCCGAAAGCTCTTGGGCGCCCGACTCCGATGGCGCTTGGCAGATTCACTCGTTCCTTTTGCAGGGCGGCTGCAATCAAAGCGTTCTAGCGACTTTGTAGGCGGTGTCTTTGAAAAGGGGGGTAACGGGATTGGCGTCTGACTTGCGCGTATACAGAGCCATAGTGCCAGGGAACAGGTCAGAGATTTCGACTGGGATTAGATCGGGATTGAATGAAGCTACGTGTGCAGGAACAATGACGGGGATGCGGGACTCCAAGACCGCATCGCTGATAAAATCTGCGTTTGAGATCGGGTCTGACCAGACCACGCCGATACCCATTTCGATGAACCACTCTTTAACGGCACATGCAAATGAATTCAAAAGTGCCCCGGATGCAACGCAGGTAAGTGTTTGACCTTCAAGCTGACGAGATGAGACCGTGTCGTTTTGAGCCAGCGGACAATCGGCGCCGCACAACAGCACCTGTTTCTCTCTTGTGAGCTCCATGCAAGAAAAGGAATCTTCGTCTGGAATTGTCATAGTGCTGCAGTAGAGGTTGATTGCGGCATCAATGTCTCCATTTACAAGCATCTCGTGTAAGAGATCGGGCTGCCCTGAAACAACGTCGACATCGACATTTGGGTAGAGTCGGGCGAATCTCTTGAGTATTGGTGCAAGGATTTTGCGCGATGCAAAATAGGGAATGCCAACTCGCAGCCTTCCGTCGATTCCTCGCGCATAGTCAGAGGCACGTGCTATTAGTTGGTCATAAATGGAAACTATTTTGGAAAACGATTCAAAGGCAATTTGTCCCATTTCTGTTAAGTCGACACCGCGTTGGTCGTGGTCGAGCAGCGAGACGCCAAGTTCGCGTTCAATCGCTGAGATGTGTTTGCTCAATGCCGATTGCGAGATATACATTTCGGATGCTGTTTGCGAGAAGTTTCGAACGTGCACAAGCTCGATGAACTCACGCAAATACTCAAGTTTCATCTAGCAACATCCTCTCGAGAGACTGAAGACGGCATCACCAATCTATATTCCAAACGGTCATGCTGCTTTCCCAATGTGAATCATAATGCAGCGCTATATGGCTATACAGTGAACCTTGCCAGGCGCCGGCAGTCATAGAACAGCTGCTAGAAAGGTGAATCCATGAAACCCGAGCCAAAGGTTCTTGATGTCAAGCTTGCCCCCTACACTGCGGGACGTTTTACAGCGCTCAACCCTCTGTGGGGAGTAGATGACGAGAAGGCAAAGACCGCAGGGGTTTTCATTTCGCCAGAAGGCGGTGGGCGTCCTCATAAAGGTGCCGTGCCGCTGTATCCCATTGAATACACCAGCTGGCAAGAGGAGGAGCTGAGCTGGCATGATAATTGCTATATCCACAGCGGCTTGAATCCCTTTCCGTTTTTCAAGGTTAAAGGTGAGCAGTTCATCGACTTGCTTAACGCTTCATGCGTGAGCACGTTTAATAGATTCCCCGTCGGGAAGGCCCGGCACGCAATCCTGTGTGAGCCGAACGGAAAGGTTATGCTTGACGGCATCGTCGTACGGCGGGAGCAGGATGAATTCATCTGCATGTGCATGCTGCCTGCGATGCTCGAGCAGGCGGCAGGCAAGAAGTTCGATATTCAAGTGACCGATGTGAGCGATGAGTTGTTTTTCTATCAGCTGTGTGGTCCACGCTCACTCGAGATCGTCGAGCAAGCCGCGCAAGAGGACCTGCACGATATCAAGTTCATGTGGCTTCGCGATGCCAAGATTGCTGGTCGGGAAGTTTTCATCCTGCGTACGGGCATGGCTGGAACTCTCGGATATGAGGTCCATGGCAAGATTGAGGACGCGCGCGCGGTATACGACGCCATCATGGAAGCGGGTCAGCCTTATGGGATTCATGAGCTCGGCCGCCATGCGTATCGGAACACCCATACCGAGGGAAGCATCCCTCAGGGAGGTATTCATTTTTCCTGGGGTGGTCCTCTTTCCAGTCCTGTTGTAACCGGAAGTGCCGGTAAGGACAGCCCGTATCTGCACGCTAGCCCTGTGGATCTTGGCTGGGA
This sequence comes from uncultured Actinomycetes bacterium, assembly GCA_900314665.1. Taxonomy (GTDB): domain Bacteria; phylum Actinomycetota; class Coriobacteriia; order Coriobacteriales; family RUG033; genus RUG033. The sequence goes on along the minus strand of OMWF01000136.1, from coordinate 4,252 downwards.
AAAGATGGTCAGCTTCAAACATGATTTTCCCGGCAAGGACGCGATCCGGAAAGAGCTTGAAGGGCACCACAACACGCTCGTCCATCTCATCTGGGACGCCGATGACATCTTGAAGGTAGCTGCGACCTGGTTTAGAAAGGATGAGGCGCCGGCGGATCTGATGCCTCTGGCAGAGGATTTTAGCCCCACGTATTCCAGCGCCCAAATTCATCTCGACGAAGTGTATGACAAAGAGAAGCTCGTTGGAGCTACTAGTGGCCGGATGTGGTCACCGAAGAATCACGAGATGATGTCTTTGGCGATAGTCGACCAGGACTATGCCGTTGAGGGCACAGTACTCGAGGTGCTGTGGGGCAATCCGGGGACGCGTCAGATGCGCATCAAGGCAACTGTGATGCTGACACCCTATATTAAGGAGTGCCGTAACGACGAGGTAGACGTCGAGAGCATACCTCATCCGCAGTTCTAATTGATAAGCTGATGGGCTTCGATGCGAGCGGATTCAGATAGTCTCGGTGTAACCCGCTCATACATCGCTTTTGAACCAAAGCGCGCTACGGAGCTCCATCCGGGCGCGCTTTGGTTCCTTTTATTGTTCTCCGGCTGCCCGAGATGGTCGCGTCCGGCGGAGTGAATCCTAGGGCTCTGTCGAGGACTTGCGACCGGGCCGCCAGGAGTGTCGGCGTGTCGGCGGGGACGTGCCAGGGGGGTGTGTCAAACAGAACCGTCCCCGGTGACACACCCTCGCCCCGTTAGCGACTTCTCCCTTTTTTGAGCAGTTCCACAAAGGTCTGCAGCACGCGGGCGGTCATGCCCCAGACGAGGGGGTCGGTGCCGCGGTAGAAGCGTATCCGGTAGGGAACCTCGGCCCACGGGTAGGAGCGCCCGCCGGGGATGAGCTCCCAGGGCAGGCCGTCGGGCAGCACGGCCACCCGCTTGCCCTCGTAGACCTCTGGGTCGTGATCCAAGAACCACTGCAGCGGCACGGTGAACGTGCGTGCCACCTCGTCGGTCTGAAAGCTTCCCTCATATCCGTCAAGCGTGCCCACAAACGGCCAGAGCGCCCCGCCACCAGGCCCGACCGTGCGTTCCAGCTGGCCGATGAGCCCCACCTGTTGAGGGGAGATGAGCAGCTCCTCGCAGGTCTCACGCAGAGCAGCCTGCCGGGGCGCCTCGCCAGCCTCGATCATCCCGCCGGGGAAGCACACCTCGCCGGGCTGCCGCTCGAGGTCGAAGGAGCGCTGCTCAAAGAGCACGTCGATGCTGCCGTCCGGCTGATGTATGAGGGGGATGAGCACCGCCGCGCCGTGCAGATGGCCCTGACCCCATGCCAATCCGCGCTCGAGCTGGCTTGAGATCTGCTGGATGGGGGAGAGGGGATCGGGCATGGAAGGGCTCCTTATCGGTGTGGACATGAACGCGCGCAGATAACCGTCTCCGTGAACATAGCAGATTGCCGGCGGACTTAGGTCGTCTGCCCCCTGCCTGCGCGGGGACACGCGCCGGTCATCGACGATGCCCTTCGTACGCTGCCGGCGAACGGCAGATGGGCGGGTCGACTAGGCCGGGAGAAGCGCTGAATCACTGCCCCGATTACCTCGGGTCTTCACCGGCTCCTGCTCGCCCGACGAGCTCATCGAGGAAGCCGCAGCCTGGCATCTGGCCGGTCTGGCGATAACCGATCACGACTCGCTGACCCAGCTCCCATTCGTACGTGAGGCGGCCCGCCGCCACGGCTACCCGGTGTTGGCCGGGGTCGAGGTGTCAGCCTTCGACCCCGGCCGCAGGCCCAGGAGGCCGCCCGCGCCCACGGGCTGCTGTTCACCGGCGGCTCCGACTTCCACGGCAGCTACGGTAGGCCCGCGCACGTAGGGGTCTGCGGCATCTCCCAAGAAGAGGCGGGCCCCGCCGTCGCCGAGCTCTTCTCACGAGAGGAACGCCTGGGCTGACGCGCCGTACGCGCCCGGGGTATCCTACAGGGGCGGGCGAGGATAGGAGCAGTGCCGATGCATGCCGCCCGCCGGCACGGAGAGGCGGGCATGGGCGCGGGGTTCCTTCCCATATCGCGGCAGGACATGGCGCTGCGCGGCTGGGATCAGTGCGACTTCGTCTACGTGAGCGGCGACGCCTACGTGGACCATTCCTCCTTTGGGATGGCCATCATCACCCGCCTGCTCGAGGCCCACGGCTACCGCGTGGGGGTCATCGCCCAGCCCGACTGGCGCGACCCTGCGAGCGTGGCGGCTCTCGGCGAGCCGCGGCTCGCCTTTCTCGTCTCCTCGGGAAACATGGACTCGATGGTCAACCGCTACACGGTCAACCGCAAGCCGAGAAGCTCCGACGCCTACACGCCGGGGGGCGCCGTCGGTCGCCGACCCGACCATGCCGCCGTGGTCTACTCGAACCTGATCCGCCGCACCTTCAAGCACACCCCCATCGTCCTGGGCGGCATCGAGGCGAGCCTGCGCCGTCTGGCTCATTACGACTACTGGTCCGACAAGCTCAAGCGCTCCATCCTGATGGACTCCGGGGCGGACCTCATCAGCTACGGGATGGGCGAGCGCTCCATCATCGCCATCGCCGAGGCGCTCGACTCCGGTCTGGCCGTGTCCGACCTGACCTTCATCCCCGGCACGGTCTACCGATGCCGCACCATCGAGCAGTGCGTGGACCCGCTGGTGCTGCCCAGTTGGGACGAGTTGCAGGGCAGCCGCGAGACCTACGCCAGGAGCTTTGGCGAGCAGATTAAAAACCTCGACTCCTTCTCGGGGAGGGTGCTGGTGGAGCCGTATCCTCACGGGGTCTACGTAGTGCAGAACCCGCCGGCAGCGCCGCTCTCCCAAGCCGAGATGGACGAGGTCTACGAGCTTCCCTACGAGCGCGCCTGGCATCCCGCCTACGATGAGGCAGGAGGCGTGCCGGCCCTTTCGGAGGTGCTCTTCTCGCTCACCAGCGCCCGCGGCTGCCTGGGGGACTGCGCCTTCTGTGCGCTCAACTTTCATCAGGGACGCATCATCCAGCCCCGCAGCAGGAAGAGCCTGGTGGAAGAGGCCCGCCTGATGACGTCGGACCCGCGCTTCAAGGGCTACATCAACGACGTGGGCGGCCCGACCGCGCAGTTTCGGGTGCCCGCCTGCGCTCGGCAGGAAACCCGCGGCGCCTGCCCCGACCGACGCTGCTTGTCGCCCAAGCCGTGCCCCAGCCTCACCGTCACGCACAAGGACTACGTGGCCCTGCTGCGCGAGCTCGCCCAGGTGCCGGGCGTCAAGAAGGTCTTTGTCCGCAGCGGGGTGCGCTTTGACTACGCGCTGCTCGACCCCGACCGCACCTTCATCCGTGAGCTGGCGAGAAACCACGTGTCCGGCCAGTTGCGGCTGGCGCCCGAGCACGTCTCGCCAGCCGTGCTGAAGGTGATGGGCAAGCCGCCCATCGAGCTCTACCACGAGTTTGCGCGCGAGTTTGAGCGGGAGAGCCGGGCGGCGGGCAAGGAGCAGTACGTGTTGCCCTACCTGATGAGCGGGCATCCCGGATCGACCCTCAAGGAGGCCGTGGAGCTGGCCGAGTTCTGCCGCGACCTGGGGTTCAACCCCGAGCAGGTCTCCGACTTCTATCCCACGCCCTCAACGGTCTCCACCTGCATCTACGCCACCGGTCTCGATCCCCGCACGATGGAGCCGGTCTACTGCGCCACCGACCCCCACGAGAAGGCCTTGCAGCGGGCGCTCATCCAGTACCGCGATCCCAAGAACGCCAAGCTGGTGCGCGAGGCGCTGCGCCGCGCCCACAGGACCGACCTCATCGGATACGGCCCCCGCTGCCTGGTGCGGCCGGAGGGGTCGCAGGCGCCGCGTGGGCGCGGGGGCCGTCCCTCGCGGGGGTCCGGCGGCGGAAGCCAAGGTCGCCGAGGCGGCGGCCGCAACCGCAACCGACGCCGCTAGATGTGGACATGCCCGCGTGGATCCGGCCGACGGCAGCGAGGGTCGACCTGCGCAACGCCGGGCAGCGGTCGTGACGGGCGGGTGCGTATGCAATCAAATGTATATATAAGTCGTAATATGCATAAAAGTGAATGAGATTTATATCGCTCATTTTACTGCGGGCGAAAATGCAGAGATACCTCGAAATACCGCAATGCAGAGCGCCGCGGAAGGCCATAATGCCCGTATGACACAATCACCAACTGGGGTTTTATTGGATGAAGGTCACAAATGCCGTTTGCATACCCGGTATTTTGAGGTATCTCTGCATTTTT
>OMWF01000102.1 GCA_900314665.1 uncultured Actinomycetes bacterium | reverse complement strand
TGTCGGTGTCGAGCATGACGGTAAAGGGGCCGTCGTTTACCAGCGAGACCTGCATGTCCGCCCCAAAGCGCCCGGTCTGAACCTGCGCGACGTCGCGGCGGGCGAGCTCGGTGAAATGTCGGTAGAGCTCCTCGGCGCGGGTTGGGTCGCCGGCGGCGGTAAACGACGGCCGGTTGCCCTTGCGGCAGTCGGCATAGAGCGTGAACTGCGAGACGACCAGCACCGCCCCGCCCACATCGCCAAGCGAGCGGTTGGTTTTGCCCTGCTCGTCCTCAAAGATCCGCAGCTTGCAGATCTTGGACCAGAGGCGCTCGGCCTGCTCCTCCCCGTCGTCTCTGCCCACGCCGAGCAGGACGAGCAGCCCCCGCCCGATCGACCCCACCACCTGGCCGTCAATAGCGACCTGCGCCCGAGTGACGCGCTGGATGACCGCCCGCATGCGCCGCCCTCCCCTTCTCGCCCGGGAGCCGCCCCCTCGGTGCTGCTCCCCCGCCGAAAACGTCCCACCAGTAAAGCACAAGCCGCAGCCAGACGGCGCGCGCTATCATGGCCCGCGGCACAGCACGTCCCACCGACCGAGGAGCCCCCATGTCCGAGCACGCCTTCAAATCCAAGCAGATGATCGTCATGCGCCGCGACCTCAAGATGCGCAAGGGCAAGATCGCCGCCCAGGCCGGCCATGCCTGCGTGGAGGCGGTGCTCATGGCGCTCGCCCGCGAGAACCGCCTCGCCCAGGTGCGGGTCAGCGACGAGGGCGGCTGGGTCTACCTTGCCGATGAGGGCACCCCCTCCACACCGCTCTCGGACTGGTTCGACGCCGGGGTGGCCAAGGTCTGCGTCTACGTCGATGGCGAGGAGGCGCTGCTCGACCTGTATGAGCAGGGACGCCAGGCGGGGTTTGCGGTGGCGCTCATCCGCGATGCCGGCTTGACCGAGTTCCACGGCGAGCCCACCTTCACGTGCCTGGCCTTCGAGCCGCTCTACCCCAGCCAGATCGACCCCTTGACGGGAGACCTGCCTCTCTATTAGCGGGACTCTGAGGCCCTGCGGCCGCCCGAGGAGCCGCAGGGCCTCACGGGTTGCAGCGGCCGCAGGGACGATAGCCTTGCGAGACGATCTCTTCTCGGGAGTCGTCGATGGCCAAACGGTTGGCCTGCTTCATGTCGCGCACCGAGTCGCAGTCAGGGCGGTGGAAGCGCATGCTCCGCGTGTTGAGGACGTACGCGGCCGTCGACACGTCCCGCCCGTTGCGGTCAAGAACCGCACTGTCCCCTGCCTGCGCGGATGCCGCATCCGTCTCGCCCGTGCCCACCACGCTCGAGCCCAGGCTCCCATCGACCGCCTCGCCGGTGCGCCAGCTCTTGCCGGTGGCGTAGTCGATGCCAATGCCGGGCTGGACGTTGTAGACAAAGACGTTGAAGCGGATGCCCGCCCCGCCGTCCTCCACCGACAGCGCCTCCATCTGCACGCCTTGGGCTACCAGGTCGTTTGACCGGTAGAGCGGCGTCACCCGGTAGAGCACGTGGTTTCCGGTGGACACGATGTAGCTGGTCACGCGGTTCTCGTAGGGCAGCATGCCGTCCACGTTGAGGTAGCGGGTGCCGGTGATGAGGTTTCGCTCGTCGGCGTTGACCCCGCAGAGCTCATGGGCTATGAGGTGGCAGCGGTTGTAGAGGCTGCCGCCTTCTACCACGTCATACGACACGGAATGCCAGCCGCTGGGCTTTATCTCCGAGATCGACCCGCGCTCCTCCATGGGGACCGTCTCGGTACCCAGGCAGGCCACCGCCCGGCCCGCCCTCCCCAGCCCATCAAGCTCGGAGAAGCCCAGGTAGGTGTTAGTGGTCAGGTCCGCCTCGGTAAAGTCCGGCTCGTTGCCGAAGACCTCCACCGAGGGCGCTCCGCTCCAGTCGGGCACCTCCGCAAGCGTCAGCTCGCCCGTCGCCTGGGGCGCCGCCTCAAGCTGGGAGGACGCATCGGCGCTTGTCGCCTCCCGCGCCGTCGGCGCCGACGGCCGCACAGCCCCGCTTGCGTTGGCGCCGTCCAGGCTTGGATTGCCTGCGCACGCGCCAAGCAGCAGCCCGCCCGCCGCCAGCAGGCTTGCCAGCGCAATCCGCAAGAACCGCTTTTCTCGCCCTGCAGCCCTCACGCGCATCACTCAGAGCAGCGGCGCGATGAGGCGCAGCACCGCACGGTAGAAGTTGACGTACCAGTGCGCGGTCCGGTACTTGTCGGTCACTTCTCGGCACTGCGGGAGGGTCTCGTCCAGATCGGCCTTCACATCGGCCACCGCCTGGCAGTCGTAGAGCAGCACGCCGTCCTCAAAGTGCAGGTAAAGGCTTCGCATGTCGAGGTTGATGGTGCCCACCGTGGCCGTCTCGCCGTCGATGACCGAGAGCTTGGAGTGGCAGAATCCGGGCGTGTACTCGTAGATGCGCACCCCGCCGGCCACCAGCTGCTGGTAGTAGGAGCGGGTGGCGGCGTAGACCAGGCGCTTGTCGGGGATGCCCGGGGTGATGATCCGCACGTCCACGCCCCGCTTGGCGGCGGTGCGCAGCTCGCGGCTGAACTCGTCGGTGAGTATCAGGTACGGGGTCATGAACCAGGCGTAGCGCTCGGCGCACTTGAGCTCGTTCATGTAGACGTTCTCGCCGGTCGACTCGTCATCCAGGGGGCTGTCGGCAAAGGGCGCGACGAAGCCGCGCTGCTCCTCGGGCTCGTACGGGTACTGCGTGAGGTAGCGGTCGATGGAGACGTCCGTCTCGCGCATAGAATCCCACATCTGCAGGAACATCTCCGTGAAGTTGCGCACCGCCGGGCCCTTGACCCGCACCCCGGCGTCCTTCCAGTGGCCGTAGGGGCTCGTGATGTTGAAGTACTCGTTGGCCAGGTTGTAGCCGCCGGTAAAAGCCGCCTTGCCGTCGATGATGGTCATCTTGCGGTGGTCCCGGTTGTTGACGAAAATCATGAGGGCCGGAGTGACCGCATTGAAGACGCGGCACTGAATCCCCAGGCCGCGCACCTTGTCCAAAAACTTGTGGTTGATGAAGCCCACCGACCCCACGTCGTCATAGAACATGCGCACCTCGACGCCGGCGGCGGCCCTCTCGGCCAGCACCTCGAGCACGCGGGAGAAGGCCTCCTTGTCCTCGATGGCAAAGTACTCCATGAAGATGAAGCGCTCGGCCCGCTTGAGTTCCTCGATCTGCGCGTCCAGAGCTTTGGAGGCGTCGCCGTAGTACGTCACGTCGCAGCCCCGCCAGACCGGGTACCTGCCAAAGTCGCGCACGTAGCGGAACTGGTTGGCGATGGCCAGGTTCTGCTCCTCGAGGGCCTTGAAGGCCTCCTCGTCCTGCACCAGGCTACCGGCGTACTTGCGCTCCATGGCGGCAAACTGGCGACGCACGCCGCTGGTGGTAAGGTGCGAGCCCAGCAGCAGGTAGAGCACCACGCCCAGCAGCGGAAAGGCCAGGATGAGGATGATCCAGGGCATCTTGTAGGCGGCGTTGGCACGCTGGCCATAGAGGAAGAGCACGAGAAGGACGGCGGCCACGTCGACCAGGGCGGTGATGACCGTCGACCAGGCGGAGAGCCATTGGGCCACCAGGTAGATGCAGACCACCTGGATGGTAAGGGCGACGATGCCGATGAAGGCCTTGCCGATGTTGTTCTTCACAGCGGACTTCTGCTCAGAACGCGATGAGGACAATGGCTCACCTTCCCTTGCAATCCCGACTGTCTGCCGGTTACCACCGTACCACCACAGGGGCATCGGTTAGACTGTCTCCCCGGTACTCTAAAGCCCGCATTCTCTGGAAGGTTTCTACATGAGCAACGAAGGCAAGCACGTCTCCGTCCACTACACCGGCACGCTGGACGACGGCACCAAGTTCGACTCCTCGTACGACCGCAACCAGCCTCTGGAATTCACCTGCATGGCCGGTCAGATGATTCCCGGCTTCGATGCCGCCGTGCGCGACATGGAGGTGGGCCAGAAGGTGACCGTCCGCCTCGAGCCCAAGGACGCCTACGGCGAGTGGAGCGAGCAGGCGGTGCAGACCATCCCCCTCAAGATGCTGCCGGGTTCCGAGAACCTCTCAGTCGGGTCGAAGGTGATGCTCCAGGACCCCGCCGGCCGCGCCTTCCCCGCCCTGGTCAAAGACAAGACCGATGAGACCATCACCTTTGACATGAACCACGAGCTGGCCGGCAAGGCCCTCACCTTTGAGATTGAGCTGCTCACCGTCGAGTAGCACGGGCGCCCTCAGACGTTGACGCTTGTCAGCGCGAGCGCGCGTCCCAGCGACAGCGTGCGGCCCAGCG
>OMWF01000109.1 GCA_900314665.1 uncultured Actinomycetes bacterium | reverse complement strand
GAGACCGAGGTGCTTGGTATGCTGGCACGCGGACGCGATGCGACATACATCCAGGAGACGCTCGTCATCTCCCGCAACACGGTCAAAGTGCACATCAGGCACGTGTATGCCAAGCTCGACATCCACTCCCAGCAGGACCTTATCGCCATCGTGCAGGGAGACTGACAAAGACACAGGAGCGCTCCGATCCGGGCCTGCCGTCCTCGGAGTCGCCGTTACCGCAGGAGGTTTAGCGTGAACGCAAAAGCCAAGCGACGTCTGGCCGTGGTTCTGGGCATCATCGCCGTCGTGGTGGTGGTGCTCGCCGCCTTTGGGGCTGGCACCTCAGCCAAGACGACCACCGTGGCGCAGGCAGCCAAGGGCAGCGCGGGCAGCGGCAAGATCCAGGTGACGGGCACCGTGGTCGACAACTCCTACACGATCGACGGCGACGTGCTGACCTTCTCCATGTACGACCCCGACGGCGACCAGTCGGTGCAGCTCAAGGTCCGCTACGACAAGGGCGTCTCGGCCACCTTTGGCAACGGCGTGCAGGCCATCTGCACCGGCCGCATGGGCTCGGACGGCGTGCTCGAGTGCTCGGAGCTGGTGACCAAGTGCCCGTCCAAGTACGAGAGCGCCACCGACGCGCTTTCTGTGGCGCGCCTCGTCGCATACGGCTCGGACGTGGTGGACAAGCCCGTCAAGGTCACCGGAAACGTTCAGGCTGGCACGCTCGCATCGGCCGGCAACGACGTGCGCCTGGTGATCGAGGACGCCGACGGCGCCTCCAGCATGCCGGTCGCCTACGACGGCGCCCTGCCCGATGACGTCACCGACGGCACCGCGCTGGTGCTCACCGGCTCCCTCGACAGCGCCGGCACCTTCCAGGCAACCGATGTCGCCCTGCCCAACAAGTAGGCGCCGCGGGGAGAGGCGCACCGCGACGGCACGGCCGATGCGAGGCTACGCTCGCCAACCGGCCGGCGCAGCCGCAAAAGCCTCTCCTACTCCTGGCCCCCATCCGCAGGCGCATCACCCGCGACGCCACGCTGCGCCCGGGCGGCCTTGAGGTCGGCGACCTCCTCCTCCAGCAGGACCAGCTGCTTCTCGCTCTTGCGCACGTGGCGCACGATCACCAGGATGAAGGCGAGCAGCGCGCACCAGAGCAGCGCATAGGCGCCAATGAGATACGGGGCGGACGGAACGATGGTGCTGTAAATGTCGGCAAGGATGGGGTCCATGGGTTAGTCCTCCCCTGATGGCTGGGTGTGTGGTTCGGCGGCGAGCGGAGCGTCCGAGAACGGCCACACATCGGCGGAGCCGGCACCCGCACGCCCCTCCTCCTCAAACAGGGCGAGCTCGTCTTTGAGCGCCTGCACGCGCTGGTCGACCCGCACCTGGGCAAAGCGCGCCCGGTAGAGCACGAACCCCACCAGCAGCATGCCGATGAGGCAGAGCGCGAGCGCCGCCGCCATGTCTCCGGTCATACCGCCCTGGCGGGTGACGACCGGGTGCAGGCTCGACGGGATAAGCCGCGTGATCATGAAGCATATGGGCACGTCGACAAAGGCGATGACGCCGATGACCGAGCAGTACGTGGCCCGGCGCTCAGGCTCGTCGACGGCGTTGCGCAGGATGAAGTAGGCGATGATGATGAGCATCAGGATGAGGTAGGTGGTGAGCCGCGGATCCCAGGTCCACCACACGCCCCACTCGAAGCGCGTCCACAGGTCGCCCGTGACCATGGTCAGGATCACGAAGAGCAGCGACACCTCCATGGCCACCTGAGCGCAGGTGTCAAAGCGCAGCTCGCGCGAGACCAGGTAACGGACGCAGTAGTAGGCCGCAAAGACGAGCAGCACAAACGAGACGATGGCGACCGGCATGTGGAAGTAGAAGATCTTCTGGGAGAGCAGCTGCACATGGTCGACCACCTGGCCGCCTATAAGCGCGAACCCGTTGACCGAGGCCCCGTTGACCGGCCCCACCCTGAGCATCGCATCCAAGAATCCCGCTGTGGAGAAGACCGCCGCCGCGATGATGGCGGGGACCATCAGCTTGTCGGGCCACTGCCCCGACTCCGGGAGCCGCCTCCGCTTGCTGTTGCTATCCGACAAGGCCCACCTCATCCCCTCTCAAAGCGCGCTGCCGGGGACGCAGGCCCGGCGCCGGGCGCTTCTCCATTAGGCGCCGATGACAAAATCATACAGCCACCAGCACACCGCCAGCATGATCGCATCGTACGCGCCGGCCAGCATGAGGCCGAGCGAGTACGTGTCCATCCAGAACGCCCCGCCCACGATGGCCGCCGTGGTCGCCGAGGCGCAGGCGTATAGCAGCGGAAAGATGAGCGGGATGAAGAGCACCGCGAGCAGCACGTCGCGCCCGCGAGTGTGGGCGGTGATGGTAGCCAGCATGGTACCGATGCCGGCCATGCCCACGGTGCCCACCAGCAGCACCAGGGCGAGCCACCCCACCGTGGACGCCGTGACGCCCGAGGCCATGAAGAAGAAGTACAGCGGTACCGCGATGACCTCGGTGACCAGCATGAAAAGCAGGTTCGAGGTGGCTTTTGCCAGGTAGACGGCTCCTCGATCGAGGGGCGCCAGGAGGATGCCCTCGAGCGCGCCCTGCTCCCGCTCGTGCGCAAACGAGCGGTTGAGGCCCAGAAGCGAGGTGAACACGATCAGCGCCCAGAGCAGGCCGCCGCTCAGAGGGGCGATGTCCGCATCGGCGGCGCCAGTAGCCAGCGACGCCCCGTACACGATGATGACGAGCACCGCATAGATGAGCATCGAGGACAGCAAATCGAGGGTACGGAACTCCTGGCGCAGGTCCTTGCCCAGCAGGAGGCGGTACTGACGCACGGCCGAGAGGCCCTTGCTGCGGCGCGCCATCTCAGGCCACCCCCGCGTTGATGGCCGCGCGGTAACGCGCGGCAAACTCATCGGCACCCAGGTCCTGCTTTGCTCCAAAGGACACGACCCGTCCCCGGGCCAGCACCAGGGCGTGCGTGCAGAGTTCAAAGCCCTTGTCCAAGTCGTGGCTCACCATGACCACGGTACGCTTGCCCACCAGGCCGTCGACCAGGTCGTCCAGCACCTCGGCCGCATGCTGGTCAAGGCCTGTGTACGGCTCGTCCAAGAAGAGCACGTCCGGGTCGTTCACCAGCGCCCGGGCGATGGCGGCCCTCTGCAGCATGCCGCGCGAGAAGGTCCGCACCTGGTCCAGCCGGCGGTGCTTGAGTCCTACCGCGGCCAGCAGCTCGGCCACCCGGGCGTCGGGCCCCTCCACCCCGTAGAGCCGGGCAAAGAACCGGAGGTTCTCCTCCAAGGTGAGGTCGGGATAGAGCATGGGCTGATGCCCCACCAGTCCGATGCGGGCGCGCACCTCGTCCGCCTGCTTGCGCACGTCGTAGCCGGCTACGCGGGCGGTGCCGGAGCTGGGGCGCGAGAGGGTCACGAGCATGCGCAGAAGCGTGGTCTTGCCGGCGCCGTTGGGTCCGAAGACGGAGACGAAGGCGCCGGCGGGCACGGCGACCGAGACGTTGTCGACCGCACGGCGGGTGTCGAAGGTCTTGCACAGGCGGGTGGTCTCGATGGCAGGGGTCATCGCGCGCTACTCCCCTGCCGGCACGGCGGCAGGCGCAGGTCCGCCAGCCGCGGCGCAAGGGTTGCGCTTGGCCAGCAGGGCGACTGCGGTGCCCACCATGAGCAGCACGAATCCCACCCACACGAGCGAGATGAGCCGGTTCACGCGGACGTCCATGGAGAGCGCCCCGCTGGCGTTGACGCCCCGGTAGACCACGAAGAGGTCCTCGGCGGGCGTGCTGATGACCGCCGCGTTGAGCTTCTGCTGCTGGGTCATCATGTCAAGCTGCACCGATGGCGTCACCTCGCCCAAGTCGGAGCCGCTGGCGTCGCGCACGTCGAAGGTGACGGAGTAGAGCGCGGTGCCCTCCTGTTCGTTGACGGAGACGTCGTCGGACTCGTAGGTGAGCGTGTAGTTGCCCACGGCCATCTGGGCCTTGCCGCTCTCGACGCCGTCCACCGTCAGGTACCCGGTCCGCTCGGTGACGTACATCGACGAGCCGATGAGCCCCACCAGAATGACGGCCATGGCGACGTGGGCGATGGAGCCGCCGATGGTCGAGGCGCAGGCCCGCAGGCCGATGCCCTTCGCGCCTTTGATGGTCCGCACCAGGAAGAAGAGCGCGTTGAAGAAGAGCAGGCTCGCTACCGCAAAGCCCACCACCGTGAGCCCCAGGTAGTAGCCGCGTGGTCCGTTCTCGAGAAGGTCCGAGGCCGCCGTGCCCCCTCGCGCGAGGGTGGCGTCGTACGCCGGCACCAGCGTGGTGGCAAAGTAGACCATCAACGCGATGAAGAGCGCCAGCGCGCAGATGCCGGGGACGCGCCCCTGACGGGCGAGCTTGCCAAAGTCGGTCTTGCCCCAGGCAAGCAGCGGGCAGAACGCGAGGATGAAGAGGTAGAAGACGCCGAGCGGCCGGGCCAGGGCGTTGTAGGAGGTGGTCGACAGGGTCTCTCCTCCAAACGGCAGCCAGGAAGGCAGCGCCGAGGAGACCGTCATGTAGGTGAGCACCAGCGTGAACACCAGCATGACGACGTTGTTGAAGTAGTAGGCGCCGTTGCGCGAGACGATGCGCTCGACGTCGTCGTCGCCCTCGATGTCCGAGTTGAAGCCTGTGCGGCGCACGATGAGGCCGACCACGCCCACCAGCACCGCGGCAACGATGAGCAGCCCAAAGAGCACCAGCGACACCGGGTCTCCCTCAAAGGCGTGCACGGACTGCACGATGCCCGATCGGGAGATGAAGGTGCCCACGATCACAAAGGCAAACGCCAGGCAGGCGCACATGACGGCCCAGCGCTTGAAGGCCCCGCGCTGGCGGTACACGGTGAACGAGTGGATGAGGGCTACGCCCACGAGCCACGACAGGAGGCTGGCGTTCTCCACCGCGTCCCAGCCCCAGTAGCCGCCCCAGCCAAGCACTACGTACGCCCACACCGATCCCAGGCCGATGCCGATCCCCAGGAAGAGCCAGGCAAAGACGGTGTAGCCGCGGGCCCGGTTGACCCATGCCTTGGAGTCGTCGTTGGCGATGAGGGCCGCCGCAGCATAGGCAAACGGCACCGTCATGCCCGCGTACCCGATAAAGAGGGTGGGCGGGTGGATTGCCATGGCCCAGTGCTCGAGCAGGCGGTTCATCCCATAGACCGAGGCCATCGCGGTCAGCGTGCCGTCTGCGTCGAAGCAGCTCGCAGGGGTGGGCACAAAAACGTTGTTGCTGGCCGAAAAGGTCTCGGCGCAGAGGAAGGCCACCAGCACGAGCTGCATCACCAGCAGCGCCAGGCTGTCGAGACGGGCGCCGTCCCTGCGGGTGCGCAGGCTGATGACCGCCGAGAAGAGCGAGATGAGGAAGGCCCAGAACAGCAGCGAGCCGGCGCGTCCCGCCCACAGGCCCGAGAGCTTGTAGAACCACGCCAGGCTGCTGGTGGAGTTGGACCGCTCCTGAAGCACGTAGAGCAGGGAGACGTCGCCGGTAAGAAAGCAGCCCACCAGGATGAGGCAGCAGACGAGAAGCGCCGCCGCGCTGACTCCCACCAGCATGCGGCCGATACGGGCCGCCCGAGCAGCTTGGGCTGCGACGCCCGCGTCCTTGCCCTTGATGCCAGCGGCTGCGAAAGCAGCCACCGAGGCTGCCGCCGCAAGCAATGCAACCCACAGAAAGACCGTTCCCAATACCGACACGCGGACCCCCGTACCTCGCTCGCGCTCGCACGCGATGTGGATGTTTCATGCACACGGAAAGCCTACCGCATTACCGCGGGAATTCGGCCTCGGAAGCGGTAAGTGCTTGTGTTACGCCTGGTCATACCCGGGGCCGCAGGGTCGCGGACCAAGCCCTTCGCCGATTCCGAGGGCCGTCACTTGGTAAGCCAGGTCTTGCTCAGGTCAAGCAGCCCCTCCGGACTCAGGTACAGCTTGTTCACATCGTTGGCGCCCACATGGCGATGGCGCGGGTAGACGAGGGGTATGACCGGCCGCGTCGACCCCACCGTCTTGTCGATCTCCTTATAGGCGGAGCGCCGCGTGGAATCGCTGAGCAGGGTCCGGGCGGTAGCCAGCGACTTATCGACATCCAGATTTGCATAGCGTCCGTAGTTGTAGGGGCTCTGACTGTGGAAGAGCGGGTTGAGGATGTCGTCAGCCAGCGGCACATGCGCCGTCCATGAGGCGAGAGCGACCACAAAGTCGCCCGCAAGCAGGCGCCGGCGGTACTCGTCGGCCTCCACCGGCTCGAGCTCTATGGAGACCCCCACCGCCGCAGCCTGGGTCTGCAGCGCCGCCAAATGCTGGTCGCGCACCGGGTCCCCAGCCAGGTAGGTGACGGGCAGCACAGGGCTCAGGTAGTCGGCGCCCTCATCCAGAGGCTGGGCGGGGTCACTCACCAGACCCGCGTCGACGAGCTTGCCCAGGGCGAGCGCGGGGTCGTACTTGTAGCCGCCCCAGTCCTTGTCGTCAGAGCCGGAGACGCCCGCGGGGATGATATCGGTGGCAGGCACCGCCAGGTTGCCCAGCACGCTCTGGCAGTTGGTCGTCTCGTCAAAGGCGGAGATGAGCGCGTCACGCAGGACGGCATTGCCAGCCACCTCGTCGGCGGTGTTGAAGACCAGGTACTCGACGCGCTCCTCGGTCCCCAGCAGGATCTGGCCGCCCGGGTTGACCGTGCCGCCGTCAGACGACTCGCCGTAGGCGGCCAGCGCCTCGGGGATGCGGGCCACGGGAATCTCGGTAAAGTCCAGGTCGCCCGCGATGAGCCGCTGCCAGGCGGCCTCGGGGTCAGGCTCGATCGCAAACTGCACGCGGTCGAGAAGAGCCGGGTCGTCGCAGGCGTAGGCATCGAAGCGCGCAAGCTCGATGGTCGAGCCGCCGTCCCAGGCGGAGGCCATCTGAAAGGGTCCGTTGCCAACTGGGCTGGCGGCAAAGGCGGCGTCCCCGTCGAGCGGGGTGCCCAAGGGAACCGGTGCCAGGGCAACCCAGGAGACGGCGTAGGGAAAGTCGGGCCGGGCGGCGGTGAGTGTGACCGTGAGAGTGTAGTCGTCCACCACCTTGAGGCCGATGACCTCGTCGGCGTCGCCGCTGGCGAACTCTGCCGCGCCCGCGATGTCGGCGAGGTACCGCGCGCCCGCGGGAGGCGTCTCCATCCCCGCGCAGCGGCGGAGCACCCGCTCCCAGGCATGCTTGAAGCAGTCCGCGGTCACCGGCTCGTTGTTGTGGAAGGTGGCCCCGTGCAGCAGGTAGAAGGTGTACTCGGTGTGCTCAGTGTTGGCGCGGTAGGACTCTGCGGCCAAGCACTTAAGCGCGTAGTCGCGATGATCGTACCTGGTCAACGGGGTAAAGAGGCAAGCCGCCACCTGACGGGCGGCCTCGTCCTCGGCAAGCGCCGGGTCGATGGTCGCAGGCGCAGTGATGCGGCAGCGCAGCGTGCCGCCGCGGTGGGGGTCGTCGGCGGGCTTGGCCTGGGTCTGCTGGGTGCTGGCATCAACCGCCCTGGTGCAACCCGATAAGAGCGCCGCCAGGCCCGCAGCAGCCAACCCTCCGGCAAACGCGCGCCGCGTGATGGGCGGCTTCTCGTCCCGCATGATCACTCCCTACGCCTCGTCAGCAACGTGCAAGGATACCACCGCCTGGATAACGGCGTGAGCTATGGCCCGGGCTAGACCGGCGTCGTCGTCAAGCGCCGGGACCCACGTGTACCGGGCGTGGTCAGGGGCGGCGCTCAGGTAGCGCTCCTTGAGGGTCTGCCCCACCTCGATGGTGGTCTCCAAGCAGTTTGTCACAAAGCCCGGGGTGGCCACGCAGAGGTCGGCCACCCCCTCCCGCGCCGCCTTATCGACGAGATCGCTTGTGAAGGGCTCGAGCCACATGCGGCTGTCAAAGCGCGACTGATAGCCGACGGCCCACTGCTCAGAAGCGAGCCCCAACCGGCTGGCCACCGCCTGAGCTGTGGCGCGGATCTGGCTGGCATAGGGGTCGCCGCGCTTGATGTCGCGCCTGAGGGTCGAATGCCAGCTCATAATCAACCGGGAATGCTCCCCAGGCGTCCAGCTGCGGGAGATGGAGGCGGCGAGTGCATCCAGATAGGCAGGCTCCTCCCAAAACCCCTGCACGGCGATGACCTGCGGCGACCAGCCGGAGGGCGCCATCCCGCCCAGACATGCCGAGACCTTGTCCAGGCAGGTGCCGGTGGTGACCCGGGCGACCTGGGGGTAGAGCGGAACCACCACCAGGCGCCGGGCCCCGGCCGCCCGCAGCGCCTCGAGTCCGGCCATTATGGAGGGGTTGCCATAGCGCATGGAAAGCTCGACGCAAACGTTCCCGCCCTCAAAGCCCGTCTGCCGCAGGGCCTGGTCAACCTGCACGCGCTGACGCCAGCTGGCCTTGGTGAACGCAAACCCGTCGCCCTCCCACATCTGCTGATAGCTCGGTTGATTGCGCTTGGGGCGACGAGGCAGGATGAACAGCTTGAGAATGGGGTTCCAGAGGACGGGCGGCAGGTCGATGAGCATGCGATCATGCAGAAACTCGTCGAGGTAGGCGGTGAGCGCCGGAATCGAGGGGTTGTCCGCGGTTCCGGTGTTGATGAGCAGAACCCCTGTGTCAGCCATACACCGCTCCCTTCCACCAACGAGGGGCGGTCCCCTCGTCGCCGCGCCTCGCTAAACAAAAGCAGGGCCGAAGCGCATGGCCCCGACCCTGCTCCTCAGTTTAGTTCAGTGTCGCCCCATCAGATGCCTATGGTGCCCTTGGGGTAGATGAGCATGAGCACCATGATGGAGACGATGAACATGATCACAAAGATGAGCGTCAGCCGGTCAAGGTTCTTCTCGACGATCGAGGAGCCCGAGGTGCCCGAGTAGATGCTGCTGGCCATAATGTCAGACAGGCCGGTGCCCTTGCCGGAGTGCATGAGGATGGTGATGGTGAGACCTACCGACGAGATAAGCCAGACGATCATGAAGATGACGAGAAGTGCGTTCACGTAAGGGCTCCTAGCTTCTTTGAGCGATACCGTTGGGCGCTTTGGGCGCAACTTCGGAAATTATAGCAGCGCTTGGCGCAAGTTGGCGCCAGGGATGGCTGGCGGCTTGAAGTCAGCCGCCAGCCGGGTGCCGGGCGTATAAAGCAAGACGCTGCGCGCTCAGCGGTTCATCCAGGACGTGTCGGAGGGGTTGTCGCGGAAGGCGAGCAGCCGCGCCTCGTCGGCTGGCTGGATGTAGCCCTCCTCGACAGCCACCTTGACCAGCGTGTCCAGGTCGCAGAGGCTCGCGTTTTGGACCTGCGCCTCGCCCAGCCGCTTCGCGCTCTTGGCCATGCCGTAGGTGAAGATGCTGACGATGCCGAGGACCTGGGCGCCCGCCGCGCGGAGCACCTCCACGCACTCGATGACCGATCCGCCGGTGGAGATCAGGTCCTCGACCACCACCACCTTCTGGCCGGGCTCGAGGTGCCCCTCGATCTGGTTCTTGCGGCCGTGGTCCTTGGCCGACCCACGCACGTAGCCCATGGGAATCCCCAGGCGGTCGGCGGCGATGGCGGCGTGGGCGATGCCTGCGGTGGACGTTCCCATCAGGGCCTCCATCTCGGGATAGCGCTCCTTGGCGAGGGCCGCCAGGCCCTCATCCACCAAGGTGCGCACCTCCGGATACGAGAGCGTCAGGCGGTTATCGCAGTAGATGGGGCTCTGAATGCCGCTTGCCCAGGTAAAGGGCTCGTCAGGGCGGAGAAACACCGCCTTGATGCCAAGCAGGGCCTTGGCGATGTCTGTCTTGCTAGCCATGAATGGCCTCCCCTCGCAGGTACGACGCCGTCAGCGGGCGGCGTCCTTCTCGCATGGCACGCGCGTGCCGTCAGCCTACTTCTTCAGGCGGTTTGCCCCGCGGGCCGTGGAGGCCTTGAGCGCGGCCTCCACCAGAATGGCAAAGTCCTCATCCTTCAGGGATGCGCCGCCGATAAGCCCGCCGTCGATGGTCTCCTGCGCCAGCAGCCGCTCCACGTTGGCCGGCTTCATGGAGCCGCCGTAGAGCACGCGCACCCGCTCGCCCGCCTCGGGCCCAAAGACCTCGGCCAGGCACTCGTGGATGGCGCCGCACATCTCCCCCGCGACCTCCGGGGTGGCGGTGCGGCCGGTGCCAATGGCCCAGATGGGCTCGTAGGCCACCACGACCTCGCCCGCATGACGCGCATCGACGCCCGCGAAGGCGGCCCTCACCTGGGACGTGACAAACGGCAGCGCCTCGCCGGCCTCGCGGCACTCGAGCGTCTCGCCCACGCAGACGATGGGCTTGAGGCCATGGGCGAGCAGCGACTTGACCTTGAGGTTGACGGTGGTGTCCGTCTCGCCAAACATCTGCCGGCGCTCGGAGTGGCCCACCAGGCACCAGGTGGCGCCGCAATCACGGATCATGAGCGGGCTAACCTCACCCGTGTAGGCGCCGGACTCCTCCCAATGGCAGTTCTGAGCGCCCACCTGCATGGGGGAATGGTCGAACTCGAGCACGTTCGACACGCCCTTGAGGTCACAGGCGGGCGGGATGAGCACCACGTCGACGTCTTTCCAGTTCTTATACGAGCGGTTGGATATGAGCTGGGAGAGCGAGACCGCCTCCGCGTAGTTCTTGTTCATCTTCCAGTTGCCGCACATCATGAGCTTGCGCGTCATATGAGGCCTCCGTTTCTGGGTAGGGCGCCTGCGAGGGCGTCGCCGCCGGCTCGGGCTTGCGGTTCAGGCGTCGAGCAGGGCCGCCACGCCAGGCAGCTCCTTGCCTTCGAGCAGCTCCATCGAGGCGCCGCCGCCGGTCGAGATGAACGAGAAGCCGTCCTGCATGTCAAACTTCTTGACCGCCGCCGCGGAGTCGCCGCCGCCGACCACGGAGGTCCCGCTGCTGGCCGCGATGGCCTTGGCGACCTCCTTGGTGCCGCGGGCGAAGGGCTCCATCTCAAAGACGCCCATGGGGCCGTTCCAGAAGATGGTGCCTGCACCCATCAGGGCCTCGCGGAAGGCCTCGATGGTGGCCGGCCCGATATCGAGCCCCATGCGGTCGGCAGGGATCTCGGTCACGGGGACCACCTGAGTGTCGGCGTCCTCGGCAAAGCGGTCGGCTGCCACCACGTCCACCGGAAGCAGAAGGTTGACGCCGTTGTCCTGGGCCTTCTTGAGGTAGCCTGCGGCCTTCTCGATGAGGCCGTCCTCCTTCTTGGAGCAGCCGACCTCCAAGCCCTGAGCCGCCAGGAAGGTAAAGGCCATGCCGCCGCCGACGATGATGGTGTCTGCCAGGTCGAGCAGGCGCTCGACCACGCCGAGCTTGTCGGAGACCTTGGAGCCGCCGAGCACCGCCACCATCGGGCGAGCCGGGTCCGAGAACAGCCCGGTCAGGGTCTTGACCTCGGATGCCAGCAAAAAGCCAGCATAGGCGGGCAGGTAGGCGGCCACGCCGGCGGTGGAGGCGTGCGCGCGGTGAGCCGTGCCAAAGGCGTCGTTCACATAGACCTCGCCCAGGTCGGCGAGGGCCTTGGCAAACTCCGGGTCGTTCTTCTTCTCGCGCTTATCGAAGCGGAGGTTCTCAAGCAGCAGCACATCGCCACTGGCGAGCGCCTCGGCTGCCGCCTGCGCCTGGGGACCCACGCACTCCGGGCAGAAGGCCACATCCTTGCCCAGCAGCCGGCCCAACACCCGAGCCACCGGAGCCAGCGAGAACTGCTCCTGGTACCCGGTCCCGTCGGGACGGCCCAGGTGCGACATCAGGATGATGCGGGCGCCCTTATCGATGAGGTAGTTGATGGTGGGCAGGGCGGCGCGAATGCGGGTGTCGTCGGTGACGGTGCCGTTCTCCAGCGGGACGTTGAAGTCAACGCGCACCAGCACGCGCTTGCCAGCGACGTCAGCCGATTCCACGGTCTTTTTAGCGTGCACAGGTTCCTCCTTTAGCGAGCGTGCAAGAGACGGGCGCTCAAGCGTCCCGTCGAGAATAGCAAACAGGCAGCACCGATGCGCTGCACCGGGCAAGAAGTATAGCGCGCTCCCGGCAACCCTTCGCCGAGGCCAGTCGAGAGCGGCTGCCAGTGTGACAGGAGCCGAGGATCCAGGTTGCCTGCCATACGGTCCTCACCCGAGACGCCCGTTTTCCGATTTCGACTTGCCAGCTAGCCCTTCAACACCCGTAGTGTAACTTTTTGTCCGTTTCGGAGGCCGCTGCCATCGCTCCCACGCCCCGAGGAGGCTCAACCGATCAAAACCGAGCCTTCGACTGCATCTCGCCTCTGCAGAGCGAGGGCTGGCGATTTTCCTGGCAGCCATGCCGCATCAACAAGAAAGCCGGCTTCGGAACGCGCCCGAAGCCGGCTTCTTTATCGCTTATCAGAGATGGCTGAAGGTCCGCCTATGCCAGCATCAGCTTGGCCAGGTCGACGACGCGGGCGGAGTAGCCCATCTCGTTGTCGTACCAGGAGATGACCTTGATGAAGTCGCCGGTGCCGCCCATCACGCGGGTGAGCTGCGAGTCAAAGATCGAGGAGGCGGTGTCGCCGATGATGTCGCAAGAGACCAGCGGGTCGGTGCTGTACTCGAGCACGCCCTTCATGGGACCCTCGGCGGCGGCCTTCATGGCCTCGTTGATCTGCTCCGCCGTGACCTGGGTCTTGAGCTGAGCGGTGAGGTCGACCATGGAGCCGTCGGGCACGGGCACGCGGGTGGACATGCCGTCGAGCTTGCCAGCCAGCTGCGGGAGCACCAGGCCCACGGCCTTTGCGGCGCCGGTGGTGGTGGGGATCTGCGAAACGGCGCCGGCGCGAGCGCGGCGCAGGTCCTTGTGGGTCTTGTCGACGATGCGCTGATCGCCGGTGTAGGCGTGGATGGTGTTCATGTAGCCGCGCTCGATGCCAAAGGCCTGGTCAAGCACCTTGGCCACGGGGGCCAGGCAGTTGGTGGTGCAGGAGGCGTTGGAGACGACGTTCATGGTGGCGGGGTCGTAGATCTCATCGTTGACGCCCATCACGATAGTGGCGTCCACGTCCTCCTTGCCGGGGGCGGTGATGAGCACCTTCTTGGCGCCCTTATCGAGGAACGCCTGGCACTCGGCCTTGCCCTTGAACTTGCCGGTAGACTCGATAACCAGGTCGCAGCCCAGCTCGCCCCACTCGATGTCGGCGGGAGAATCGCCGGAGACCACCTTGACGGGAGTGCCGTTGACGGTGAAGCCGTCCTCGGTGCGCTCGACGCCGGGGAAGCGGCCGTGCACGGAATCGAACTTGAGCAGATGGATGGCGGCGTCCTGGTTGCTGTGGATGTTGACGGCCACGACTTCGACCTCGGGGTCCTGCGCCGCAATACGCATGACGCAGCGGCCGATGCGGCCAAACCCGTTGATGCCCACGCGAATCGTCACTAGTCGCTCCTTCTCCCTGGGCTCCGCGCTTGGGGCGAAGCCAACCGATACCATCTCGCGGCACAGCGCCGCGAACCATTGTGAACTGGCGGCGTAACCCGCCGTTAACACAGTACCCCCCGACACGTTCGCTGCCAACTTCCGCGCGGTAGCAGCGGCTCTTATCCTGCGGCGAGGGTCGAGGACGCGGATGGGTCCTCGAGAGGGCGGGAGAGAGCGGGAAGGGGCGGTAGGCCAGGGCTGTCGGTTAGGGACGGACTGGGACAGACGGCCGGGGCTGTCGATCAGGGCGGGCTGTGTCAAACAGAACCGTCCCCGTTGACACACCCGTTGACACACCCGGCTACAGGTTGCGGGCGATCTCCTCGATGCGGCGCACCCGGTGGTACACGGCCGATTTGGAGAGCGGCGGGTCCATGAGCTCGCCAAGCTCCTTGAGCGAGACGTCCGGATGCGCCAGGCGCAGCTGCGCCAGCTCCTGCAGCGCCGGCGGAATCGACTCGATGCCCCGAGTCTTTACCAGCCGCTCGATGGCGGCCACCTGATCGGCCGCCGCCCGCACCGCCTTGTTCTGGTTGGCGTACTCGGCATTGACCCGGCGGTTGACGTCGTTGCGCACGCTCTTCATGAGCCGCGCGTCCTCCATCGTGAGGGCGCAGCGATGCGCCCCGGTAAAGGCCAGGAACCCGATGATCTGGTCGGCGCCCTTGAGGTAGACGATGCGGTTGTTGCGCCGGACCACGCTCTTGGCAGGGATGTTGCGCTCCCCCATGAGCCTGACCAGGTCGTCTGCCAGCTGCTCGCCCTCCACCGTGATCTCAAAGTGGGAGTCACCTCGGGGGTCGGCGATAAATCCGCTGGCAAGAAACGCCCCCCGCAGGTAACCAGCGGCCGAGCGGGACGCGTCGACCAACGAGGGCCTGATGCCCAGCTCGAGCCCGCCGCTCTGAGAGAGGATGCCCAGCTCGCGCAAGGCTGCGTCGAGCCCCGGCTGAGGCGGCATGCTGATGAGAAAGTTGAACGTCTTATGGAGCACCGAGCGCCTGGTTGAGAGCTCGGTCTGCAGTTTGAAGAGGTCGTGGGTGAGCACCAGGAAGCGGCGGGCCACGCTGGCGGTCTCGGTGTCCACCGAGAGCCGGTAGCGGCCCTTGCCCTCAATGCCCAGCGTGCCGTCGATGCGCGCTAGAGCGGCCAGCTCCGCGAGCTTCTCCTCGCGATGGCGTCCCTCGATGCGGGACAGCTCGTCTTTGACCTCGGCGGTGAAGGACATGGCGACCCACCGCCTCTACCAGCGCAGGCGCGCGGATCCGGTGGCCAGAACACCCTTGAACACATCTGCGAGCAAGGCGGGGTCGTGCCAGGTGGGCCGCAGGGGGTCGGCCATGTCGCGGCAGAGGCAGACCGGCCCCTGGGACTCGATGCGGGCGATAAGCGCCGGGGTCACCGGCACCCGCCTAATCTGGACCTTCTCGGGAAGACGCCCGGCGTGCTTGGAGGGGACCTCGGCGGTGAAGCGGGTGTCCGCGCCCAGCTCCTCGCCGGTCACGACCGAGAAGTGCATGGTGGGCGTGTGCTGGCGAACTTGATCGCGCTGCTCGGCGGTGCGATGGATGATCACCACGTCGAGCCGGCCGCGCATGCCGTGGTCGAGCAAAGCCTCCACGTGCTCGGCCACGTCGAGCCCCCAGGTCTCGCCCTGCATGTCGGCCAGCGAGCAGACAAAGACCGTGCGCGCCGGGCTCTTGCGGATGGCCTCGATGATCTGGGGGACCAGCAGGTTGGGGATGATCGAGGTGAAGAGCGACCCCGGCCCCAGCACGATGAGGTCGGCGTCGAGGATGGCCTTGACCGCCGGCGGGTAGGCCCCGGGCGCCCCTTCGAGCCAGACCCGGTCGAGCGCCGTCCGGGAGGCGCTCACGTTGGCTTGGCCCACCAGCTTGACGCCGTCGCGGGTGATGCCGGAGAGCACGATCGAGTCCAGCGTGGAGGGGTAGACGTGACCCCGACACTGCAGCATGTGCTCGCAGATGGCGATAGCCGAGGGAAAGGACCCGGCGGTGTCGCTGAGGGCGGTCAGGATGAGGTTGCCGAGCGCGTGGTTATCGGCGTAGTCGAAGCGGTATTGGAAGGCTCGGGCCAGCGGCGAGTCTGGATGGTTGGACATGGCGACCAAGCACTTGCGGATGTCGCCCGGGGGGATGGCCCCGGCGCGCTGGCGGAGGATGCCGGTGGAGCCGCCATCGTCTGCCATGGCGACCACCGCCGAGGTCTGCACCCCCAGGCTGAGCAGGGCTTTGATTGACTGCGGGGCGCCGGTGCCCCCGCCGATAACCACTGCCTTGCACTCCGACAGGTCGGTAAGCGTCATGGCTAGAGAACCTCGGCCAGGGCGATGTCGCGATGCGAGGTGGTCACCAAGTAGCCCTTGGAGACCAGGTACTTGCCGGTCTCCTCGGCCAGCACTACGCTGCGGTGCTGGCCGCCGGTGCAGCCCACACCAATGGACAGGTGCTGCTTGCCCTCGGCCACATAGCCTGGCATCACCACGTCGAGCAGATGCTCCCAGGCCTCTAAAAACTCCTTGGTCTCGTCCTTAGCGAGCACGTAGTCGCGGACCTTCTCGTCAAGACCGGTGAGGGTGCGCAGGTCGGGCTCGTAG
>OMWF01000101.1 GCA_900314665.1 uncultured Actinomycetes bacterium | reverse complement strand
GCCGTCCTTATCGAACTTGCCGATGCGGGGGCCGACCAGGATGGCGCCGATAAGGGCCATCTCGCCACCGACCATGTGAATGACGCCTGAGCCGGCCCAATCGAAGAAGCCGATCTGGGACAGCCAGCCACCGCCCCACACCCAGTGGGCCTCGACCGGGTAGATGATGAGCGAGATGAACAGCGAGTAGATCACATACGCGCTGAACTTGGTGCGCTCGGCCATTGAGCCGGAGACGATGGTCGCCGCGGTTGCGCAGAAGACGAGCTGGAACCAGAAGTTTGCCCAGTCGACCGCGTCGAAGTCGCTGAGTGAGAGCATCGTCAGGGTCGGCATCCCGATGAAGCCTCCCAGGATGTCCTCGCCGGCCATGATGCCGAAGCCGAGAAACAGGAACGCGATGGTGCCGATGCAGAAGTCCATCAGGTTCTTCATGATGATGTTGCCGGCGTTCTTGGCCCGAGTAAAGCCGGTCTCCACCATCGCGAAGCCCGCTTGCATGAAGAACACGAGCGTCGCTCCGAGTATGTACCAGAGGCTGTCCGCCCCCAGCAAGGTCGTGATGTCGAGTGTTGCCATGATTCCCCCCGATGCATTGCCACGTGTCGTGACCGCTTGCGCGGCCTCACCCGCATCGCCCAGGCCCCGCATGGGCTCCCTTTTGTGCGGCTGACAGTGACAAGGCTACGGAGGTATTGTTAACAGGTCATTGCGTGATTGTAACGTACCATGCGGATGGTCGCCTGAACATCACCTGGTAATTAAGGTGTAACACGTACTTAACATTTAGGATGACATCAATATATATGTTCACCAATTAGCTGATAGCCAGCGCTTTGCCAGACCGATAGGTGTCGGCTAGCGAGCCCGGAGCTGGGCGCAGAAGTGAGCGTCGGGCCCTCCGGGGAAGGTCCGGGTGCGGACGAACCCCTCATCGGTCACCGCATCCCTGAAGCCGTCCGGCGCCGTGTCGCGAAGATCAACCGGCGCGAACCGCCGTCCCTCGCTCGTGTTCAGAAACGCCTCCACCACCTGCTCGTTCTCAGCGCGGGTTACCGTGCAGGTGGCGTAGGTGAGAAGCGCACCGGACTCCACCAGGGGAGCCGTCGACTCGAGTATGCTGAGCTGCAGGCGGGCCAGGCGGTCGATGTCTGCGGGCGTGCAGCGCCAGCGCTCCTCAGGATGGCGGCGCAAGGTTCCCAGCCCCGAGCAGGGGGCGTCAATAAAGGCCCCGGCAAAGCTCGCGGGCAGGCCGTCGACGTCTGCGAGCCGGCGGGCGTCTCCGACAAGCGCGGTCACGGCGGGGACGCCCAGGACCTTCATGCGACGGGTCAGGACCTCGATCTTGAAGGCGTGGTTGTCAACCGAGAACAGGCGCGCCGGACCGCCCAGACTGCGCTGCGCCTGCGCCTGGAGCAGCAGGGTCTTGGTCCCCCGACCAGCTCCCACCTCGAGAAACGCGCCTCGGTCGCGTGGCGCGGCAAGGCTCGCCACCAGCTGCGAGGCGGCATCGGCCACCACCATCCGGCCCTCCGCCAGCGCCGACGAGGACACAGCCGCCGCCGCATCCTGGGCGAGCAGGCAGCCCTCCACCTCGACCGGCACGGTCTCCACGCCCTGGGAGTCGAGCTGCTCGAGAAGCGCCGGGAGCGGCCCGGCAAACGGATTGTGGGCCAGATAGACCGGGGCCTGGCCGTTGGCGGTGCGCATCAGGCAGGCGGCGCCGTCATAGCCCAGGTCCTCGTTGAGGCGCCCGGCCATCCATCGGGGAAACCCCTGGGAGCGCGCGAGGGCGGCGAGGTCCCTCTCGGGATCGCCGTAGGGGAAGTCGGCCGCCGCATGCGCCACCTTGCGCAGGACGGCATTGGCCATGCCAGCCGCCCTGGGCGCCACCGAGCGCACCAGCTCGACCCCCTGGTCGACGGCGCTGTGCGCCGGCTTGCGCAGGAAGAGCAGCTCATAGGCGGAGATGCGCAGCGCATCGCGCGCGGCCGGCGCCACCTGGCCGGGACGGTCCAGGAAGCGGTCGAGCTCCTCGTCGAGCGTGCCGCACGTGGAGACGACGCCGTATGCGAGCACCGAGGCAAAGCCCCGCTCCTCGGCGGGGAGCCGGGCATCGGAGAGGGCGCGGTCGAGCAGGTCGCGGACGAACGCGTCGCGCTCCCGCACCTGGGTGAGCACGGCGAGCGCCGTGGAGCGGGCGGGGGTGACGCGGCTTGGGCGCGACGGGCGGCGGCGGGGCATCAGACCTCCCACCACGTGAGCTCGTCGGGCTGGTGCAGCCCTGCGAGGAAGGCCCCCACCGGCATCTGCTTGCCGCCGTCCGGCTTGACGGCGAGAAGCTCGAGCGCCCCGTCGGCGCATCCCAGCAGCAGGCGCTTGCGGGTCAGGGCCACCGTCCCCTGGGCGGGCAGCCCCTCGCCGCCGACGACCGTGCGGGCCTGCACCACCCTGAGCGACCGCCCGCAGACCACGGCCCTCGCCGGGGCGCTATCGGAGCTGGCCCGCACCCGGCGGGCGCACTCGTCGGCGGCAAGGGCGGGGCGCAGGGCGACGTCGGCCTTGGCCACCTTGCGCGCGTAGGTGACCAGGGCGGTGTCCTGCTCGGTCCAGACCGCGCGTCCCGAGGCGATTTCGGGCAGGCTTTCGATAAGGTCGTCCGCCCCCAGCGTCGAGAGCTCGCTGAGCAGCTCGTCGGCGCTCTTATCGGCCACAGGGGTGGCGCTCTGCCGGCAGTACGGACCGGCGTCGAGCTCGGGGGCGAGCCTCATGATGGAGACGCCCGCCTCCTCGTCGCCCGCCAGGATGGCGCGCTGGACCGGTGCCGCGCCCCGCCAGCGGGGCAGCAGCGAGGCGTGCACGTTGATGAAGCCCAGGGGCGGCAGCCCGAGAAGCCCCTCGGGGACCAGCTCGCCAAACGCCGCCGTCACGCAGAGGTCGGGGGCAAGCTCTGCCAGCAGGCGCGCCGCCTCGGGTGTGCGCATCGAGTCCAGCTTGAAGAGCGGCAGCTCGAGCTCCTCAGCCTTCTGGGCGACGGCGCAGGGGCGCAGGCGCTTGCCCCGGCCGGAGGCGGCGTCCGGCTTGGTGATGACGCCCACCACCTCGCCCCGCTGCGCAAGCGCGGCGAGCGGCGCCACGGCGAACGACGGCGTTCCCAGGTAGACGATGCGCATGGCAGGACCTTTCTACTCGATGTCACCGGGCTTGGCGCCGCGCTCCAGGGCCTCCTTGTAGGTCTGCAGGGCGTCGATGCGGGCGATGGGGTCGAGCACCTCGAAGATGGTCTTGCCCTCGAGGTGGTCGTACTCGTGCTGGAGGCACTCGGCGAGCAAGCCAGTGGCCTTCTCGTAGACCACTTCGTGCCCGTTCTCATCGGTGCAGCGCATGGTGACGGAGGCGGGGCGGGTCACCTGAAACGAGCAGCCCGGGATCGAGAGGCATCCCTCGCTCTGGGTGACCGTCTCCTCCGACTGCCATTCGATGACCGGGTTGACCACCACCTGCAGGTTGCGGTGCCCCTCGTCGTCCTGGTCGACGTCGATGACAAACATGCGCAGGGTCTCGCCCACCTGGGGGGCGGCCAGCCCCACCCCGTTGTTGCGGTACATGGTCTTACCCATCTCGCGCGCCAGCCGCTTGATCCTGGGGTCTTTGGGATCGGTGGCGGGGCATACCGTGCGCAGCACCGGATCGGGTGCGATGACGACCTTCAAAGCCATGGGAAACGCTCCTTACTGCGGCGCGTCGCCGCCTGTTGACGGCCCGTGGAACGGGCCGGAATCTGCTTATCACAAGAACTATACCCGCTTGTCTCGCCGTTGTGATAACGCGATGGCAACCAGCGCTAAAAGAGGTTCTCGGGATCGATGTCGGCAGCCAGGCTGACCCCGGGGGGCGTCTTGAAGGCGCGCAGCTGGGTCCCGATCGTCCCTGCCAGGTCGGCGCCCACCGGAGCCTTCAGCAGCACGTGCCACTGCCAGGCGCGACGGCTGCGCTCGATGAGGCAGGGGCTGGGCCCAAGCACCTGCCACTCCCCCTGCGGGTCCCCGTCGGCGCCGAGCCACCCTTGGGAGAGGCATGCGCGCAGGGCGTCGGCTAGACGGGCGGCGCAGTCGCGCACGGGGCCCACCTCCGGGCCCCAGACCTTCAGGTTGGCGAGGCGCGCGTAGGGCGGGTAGCCGAGCGCGCGGCGCTTGGCGAGTTCCGGCTCCATGAAGAGCCCCCGGTCATGGGCGGCGGCGGCGCGGATGGCGGGGTGGTCGGGCCAGTAGGTCTGCACGACGACCCGCCCCGGCAGCCGGTCGCGCCCTGCCCTGCCGGCAACCTGCTCGATGAGCTGGTAGGTGCGCTCGCCGGCCCTAAAGTCCGGCAGGTTGAGCGAGGTGTCGGCGTTGATCACCGCGGCCAGGGTGACGTCGGGAAAGTCGAGGCCCTTGGCTATCATCTGGGTGCCGAGCAGCACCCCGGCCGACATCTGGGAGAACCGGTCGAGCAGCTGGGCGTGGGAGCCCTTGGTCCGCACCGTGTCCGCATCCATGCGGATTATGGGGACGTCCGCCCCCGCCATGCCCAGGCGCTCGCAGAAGAGGGCCCGCAGCTGCTCCTCCACCTGCTGCGTGCCCTTGCCCACACGCCGCAGGTAGGGGCTGGCGCACTGAGGGCAGCGCGGGGGCACCGGGTAGATGCGGCCGCAGTTGTGGCACATCAGGTGCGCCCCGCCGGGCCCCTCGTGGTAGGTGAGCGAGACGGAGCACTCCTCGCACCTGGGCACGAAGCCGCATTCCCGGCAGAGCAGGAAGCGGGCGAATCCCCGGCGGTTGTAGAGCACGACGGCCTTCTCGCCCTTCTCCACCGTCTCCGCCAGGGCGCCGGCCAAAAGGGGCGAGAACATCGAGCGGTTGCCACCGGCAAACTGCCGGCCCAGGTCGACTACCTCGACCGGGGGCAGCGGCCGGCCCGAGGCCCGCTCGGACAGCTCCACCCGCTGGCAGGCGCCGCGGTGGCAGGCGGCCAGGGTCTCGATCGAGGGCGTGGCGCTTCCCAGCACCAGGGCCGCCCCGCGCTGCCGCGCCAGCTCGGCGGCCACCGCGCGGGCATGGTAGCGCGGGGAGCTCTCCTGCTTGTACGTCGACTCGTGCTCCTCGTCGATGATGATGAGGCGCAGGTCG
>OMWF01000176.1 GCA_900314665.1 uncultured Actinomycetes bacterium | reverse complement strand
CGGCGAGACCACCATCGTCGGCGATGGCTGCACGCTCTACCAGGGCTGCACCCTGGGCGGCACCGGCAAGGAGAGCGGCAAGCGCCACCCCACCCTCAAGGAGAACGTCACCGTCGGCGTGGGCGCGGCGGTTCTCGGCAACATCACCATCGGCGCCAACTCCAAGATCGGCGGGGGCGCGGTGGTGGTCGACGACGTACCCGACGACTGCACCGTGGTGGGCATCCCGGGGCACGTGGTCAGGCGGGGCGGCAAGCATGTGGAGGCCGCCCATGAGGAGAAGCGCCGCGAGGAGCTCCCCGATCCCGTCATCTCGCTGATCGAGCAGCTCAAGCGCCGCGTCGACCTGCTCGACAAGCGCTTGGAGATGCTGCAGTGCCTGCCTTCGGGCCGGCTCGCGAGCTTCGACCTCGACGGGGAGCAGCCGGAGCTTGAGAACCGCTCGCTTGCCGCCCAGCTCATCTCCGACGAGAACCGCATGCGCGAGGCGGTGGGCCGCAAGGCGCTGTCCGAGGAGTTGCAGGCGTATGCCGCCCGTTCGACGGTCGAGCAGGCGTTTGTCGCTTTACCTAACGTTTCTGACACAGACCAGGCCGCCCGGCTCCTGATGCGCACGCTGGGCGCTAAAGTGGAGCAGCTGCCCGCCGATGCGCCTCAGGAGAGCGTGGCCGAAGCCGTCGCCTCCACGCTCGACGAGTTGGCGGCTGCCATCCGCGTCCAGGCGCAGCCGGCGGCCGCTGCCACTGTTGAATCCGACTGACGAGGAGCCTTACGCCTCATGCGCGTCTACAACACTCAGACCAGGACCAAGGAGGAGTTCGTCCCCCGCGAGCCCGGCAAGGTCGCCATGTACGTGTGCGGACCCACCGTGTACAACCACATCCACATCGGCAACGCCCGCACCTTCCTCTCGTTCGACGTCATCCGCCGCTATCTCCAGTGGCGCGGATACCAGGTGAGCTTCGTGCAGAACGTCACCGACGTGGACGACAAGATCATCCGTCGGGCCACCGAGGAGGGCACCACCCCGCAGGCCGTGGCCAAGAAGTACACCAAGGCGTTTGTCGACGTGATGCACGCCCTGGGCGTCGAGGACCCCACCGTCAGGCCTCAGGCCACGCATGAGATCGGCGGCATGATCACGCTCATCCGCAAGCTCATCGACTCCGGCCACGCCTACGCCACCGATGACGGCGACGTCTACTTCTCGGTGCGCTCCTACCCGCAGTACGGCAAGCTCTCGGGGCGCAACATCGACGACCTCGAGGGCGGCCACCGCGAGCTGGCAGCCGACGACGAGGTAGCCAGCCGCAAGCGCGACCCGCTCGACTTCGCGCTCTGGAAGGCTGCCAAGCCCGGCGAGCCCTCGTGGGGATCGCCCTGGGGCGAGGGCCGTCCCGGCTGGCATATCGAGTGCTCGGTGATGAGCGAGAAGTACCTTGGCCTGCCGCTGGACATCCACGGCGGCGGCGGCGACCTCATCTTCCCCCATCACGAGAACGAGATAGCCCAATCCGAAGCCGCCACCGGCAAGGACTTTGCGCACTACTGGCTCCATACCGGCATGCTCAAGGTCGATAACGAGAAGATGAGCAAATCCCTTGGCAACTTTGTGCTGCTCAAGGACATTCTCGAGAAGTACGACCCCAGCGTGCTGCGCCTGCTTTCGCTGCAGACCCACTACCGCGGAGTGCTCGACTACTCGGTCGAGCGCATGGACGAGGCCAAGTCCTCGCTCGAGCGCATCGCCACCTGCGTGCGCAACGCCCGCTGGGCGGTCAAGGCGGCGGCGGGCGGCGAGGTGCCGGCGCTTGAGGACGAGCCTGAAGACCCTCAGCTCAAAGCCCTGCTGCTAGAGGTGGGCTCGACGCGCACGTCCTTCATCGACCAGATGGACGACGACTTCAACACTGCCGGCGCGCTCGGATCGATCTTCTCGCTCGTCTCCGACACCAACGCCTATTTGGCCTCGTGCTCGGGCAGCCTCACGGCCGAGCAGTGCTCGGTGCTGCAGGCGGCGGCCGAGACCATCGAGGAGCTGATGGGGGTCTTTGGCGTCAAGCTCGAGCTCGGACCCGATCAGATGCCGGTTCCGCCTGAGGTCGTCACGCTTGCGCACGACGTCGCCGGCTATGCCGGAGAAGACGGTCAAGAAGCCCTCAAGGCCTTGCTCGAGGCCCGAGAGGCGGCCCGCGCCGACAAGCTCTGGGGCGTCGCCGACGCCGTCCGCGACGGCCTTTCCAGGCTGGGGTACCTGATCGAGGATACCCCGCAGGGAGCCCGCATCATCTTCAAGGAGAACTGAGATGCCCCGTGGCAACCAATCCGCCGGCCGCGGAAAGCCCAGCCCTAACCGTGGTCACGCCGCTCGGTCCGGTCGCGCCCGTCGCGACGCTTCCGCCCCAAAGGCGGGAGGTCAACGCCCTGCGCAACGCCGGTCTAATCGCCCCGCTGACCAAGCGCAGGCCTCCTATCAGCGCCGTCGCCCAACCGATGAGTACATCGAAGGCCGCCGGGCGGTGATGGAGGCCTTGGAGGCGGGGGTCCCGCTCAAGGGTCTCATGGTCGCCGACCACCTCGACGTCGAGGAGCGTGCGATCACCAACGTCCTCAAGGCGGCCCAGACGGCGGGCGTGCCCGCCCGCACCGTGAGCCGCACCCTGCTCGACCAGCTCTCCGCCCATGGCGCCCACCAGGGCGTGATCGCCGAGGCTCGCCCATACCGCTATCAAGAGGTCGAGCAGATCATCGCGGCAGCTGAGGGGCAGGACAACGCCCTGGTCGTGATCTGCGACCACGTGACCGACCCCGGTAACCTGGGCGCCATCGCCCGCAGCGCCGAGGTGGTGGGGGCCGCCGGCCTCATCATCCCCAACCGCCGCGCCGCCCAGGTCACCGCTACCGCCTACAAGGCCTCGGCCGGTGCCTTGGCCTACCTGCCGGTGGCCAAGGTGGCCAACCTGGCCGCCAGCGTAAAGCAGCTGCAGGAGGCCGGCTTCTGGGTGGCCGGAGCCAGCGAGCACGCCACCACCGATGTCTGGCATGCGCCCCTCGAGGGCCGTTTGGCGCTCGTGCTCGGCTCGGAGGGGGAGGGGCTTTCGGAGCTCATCCGCAAGCGCTGCGACTTCCTGGTCTCTCTGCCCCAACGCGGGCGCATCGAGTCCCTCAACGTGGCCCAGTCGGGCACCGCCCTCATGTACGAGTGGCTGCGGCGCGCCATGGCGCAGCGGGAGGCGTAGATCAGATGCCCGCTTCCAAGCTCACGCGGGTGCTGCTCGTCGATGGCTACAACGTGATCAGGTCGAGCGACTACTACCGCAACCTGTCGCCTGATGATTTCTCGGGCGGACCGGGCTATAACGCCGCGCGAGCCAAGCTCATCGCCGATGTGGCTGCCTTTGCCCAAGGCAGCTATGAGCCCACGGTGGTCTTCGATGGGGGAGGCAACCCCGAGTCGAGGTGCGACCCGCGCCAAGTGGGCGGCGTCACCGTCATCTACTCGCAGGCGGGCACCGAGGCCGATCAGGTCATCGAGAAGCTCGCCCACCGGGCGCTGGCCAAGGACCTCGAGGTGTTGGTGGTGACATCGGACGAGGCGACCCAGTGGACGGTGCTTCACGACAAGGTGACGCGCATGTCCTCGGCGGCCTTCGTCGCTGAGATTGAGATCGTCAACCGCTCGTGGCAAGAACGCAACCCTTCGCCCAAGGTAAAAAGCACGCTCGGAGAGCGCATCGATGCCCAGACGCTCACCAAGCTCATGGATTGGGCGAGAAACGGCCGGCCATGAGCGGTCTTGGACAAGCTCACACCGACCGTTGGCGGTTTTTTCGAGAAGGGATTCCAGGCTCTCGAGAACCGCAGAGAACCTCGTGCGTCACTTGCTTTGAGGGGATAGGGCTCGTTCGCGGAGAACTTTTGAGCGCTCGCGCCAAGCTCGCCCGAATCGCCTTTCTCGAGCCATAGGACCTCCTGTGCCGTTCGCCGTGCCAAGAACCCCCGCCCCCGCTCCATAGGTAGCCAAGCGAACGTTATTGGGTAGACTAACCACCCGTGCGAAGCATTGCTCGCCTACAGGCTGGTGTAGCTCAATGGCAGAGCAACGGTTTTGTAAACCGTAGGTTGCAGGTTCGACTCCTGTCACCAGCTCCATGCACCGCACCGCGTCCTGCCCACGAGGGCGGATGTCAGGCTTTTGCTCACGGCTTAGAGGGCATCTGATGGAAACGCCCGGTCACGTGTAAAAGCATTGACATCTCAATCCGGCATGACGTACCATTTCCACGCTATGCGCAAGGAACTTGGTTGCGCTAGCCTGCAGCTTGACAAGTTAACAGCAGTTATGTGGTACAGTGTTCTCCCGTGCATGGGCGTGTGCCCGAGTGGTTAATGGGGACGGGCTGTAAACCCGTTGGCTATGCCTACCAAGGTTCGAATCCTTGCGCGCCCACCATCACGGTTCTTCCAGAGGCGAAAGCCTCTTCTTCATAAGCAGGCCATTAGGCCAGCGTGCCCGTATAGCTCAGTCGGTAGAGCACTTCGTTGGTAACGAAGAGGTCACCGGTTCAAGTCCGGTTGCGGGCTCCACTCAAAACCTCTCCGCTTGCATAAGCGGTAGGCATGGCGGTGTAGCTCAGTTGGTCAGAGCACACGGTTCATACCCGTGCTGTCACTGGTTCGAGTCCAGTCACCGCTACCACAGCTCCAACACGCCGCCACCTACTCATCGTAGCTGGCGGCGTTTGCAAGTTTTCAGGATCAGCGTCTGGCGCATCGCCATGATTCAAGGTGCCAGACTTCACCTTTAAGGAGGAGAAACATGGCAGAGAAAGAGCATTTCGAGCGCACCAAGCCGCACGTCAACATCGGAACCATCGGTCACGTCGACCATGGTAAGACCACGCTGACGGCCGCCATCACCAAGGTCCTCTCCCTCAAGGGCCAGGCCAAGTTCGAGGCCTTCGACATGATTGACAAGGCCCCCGAGGAGCGCGAGCGCGGCATCACGATCTCCATCGCCCACGTCGAGTACGAGACCGACAACCGTCACTACGCCCACGTCGACTGCCCCGGCCACGCCGACTACGTCAAGAACATGATCACGGGTGCTGCCCAGATGGACGGCGCCATCCTGGTCATCGCCGCCACCGACGGCCCCATGGCCCAGACTCGCGAGCACGTGCTGCTCGCCCGTCAGGTTGGCGTCCCCTACATCATCGTCTTCCTCAACAAGTGCGACATGGTCGACGACGAGGAGCTCATCGACCTGGTCGAGATGGAGACCCGCGAGCTGCTCGACGAGTACGAGTTCCCCGGAGACGACACCCCCATCATCCGTGGCTCCGCTCTGGTGGCCCTGCAGTCCGACTCCACCGATCCCGACGCTCCCGAGTACAAGTGCATCTGGGAGCTCATGGATGCCATCGACAGCTACATCCCCACGCCTGAGCGTGCTCTCGACAAGCCGTTCCTGATGGCCATCGAGGACGTCTTCACCATCTCCGGTCGCGGCACTGTTGCCACCGGCCGTGTCGAGCGCGGCGTCGTGCACCTCAACGACCCGCTCGAGGTCGTCGGCATCCGTCCGACCCAGACCACGACCTGCACCGGTGTTGAGATGTTCCACAAGCTGCTGGACGAGGGCGAGGCCGGCGACAACATCGGCGTCCTGCTCCGCGGCCTCAAGCGCGAGGAGGTCGTCCGCGGCCAGGTCCTGTGCGCTCCCGGCAGCGTGACCCCGCACACCAAGTTCGAGGCTCAGGTCTACGTCCTGACCAAGGACGAGGGCGGCCGTCACACTCCGTTCTTCAACAACTATCGCCCGCAGTTCTACTTCCGCACCACCGACGTCACCGGCACCGTCAAGCTGCCTGCTGACAAGGAAATG
>OMWF01000018.1 GCA_900314665.1 uncultured Actinomycetes bacterium | reverse complement strand
CGCCGGGTACAAAAGCGACCTCTTCCCGGTAGAGGTGAACATCGGCGAGCAGGTGCTCTCGGCGCTGCGCGCCAACGATGAGATCGGATGGGTCATCACCAGCGAGGACGACGCCATCGACGGGGCCAAGGCCGGACGCTACTACGCAGCCGTCATCATCCCCGAGAGCTTCAGCGAGGACATGTTGACGTTTTACTCGGACAGCGCCCAACACGCGGACATCGTCTATTACGTCAACGAGAAGGCCAGCGCCGTGGCCCCCAAGATCACCGACCAGGGCGCCAGCGGCGTCTCCGCCACCATCAACAGCGTCTTTACCGAGACCCTCTCCGAGGTGTCCATCGCCCTGGCCGAGTCCATCAACGACTACGCCCGGAGCGACGAGTCCCAAAACGCGCTGGCGCGCCTGTCCCAGACCATCGACGGGGCGGCCGTCGGCATCGACCAGGCCGCAGACGTCATCGACCTGTACGTGCTGCTGGCAGGCTCGGGCCACGACCTGGCGCAGAGCTCTTCCGAGCTGGTCGACAAGGCCCGTGCCAGCGCCTCCGACGTCACCTCGACGGCAGGCGACAGCATGGCCACGGCGGCAGACGAGGCCCAGACGCTGCAGTCGGCGATCGACAGCCTCTCCGGGGCCTTTGCCTCAAGCGGGGCCTCCCTCGAGGAGGTGGCAAACGACCTGGACGGCCTGTCCTCCTCCACCTCTGCCACCACCGAGGACCTTATCGCCGACCTGCGCGGTCAAGCGGGCAGCATCGACCAGCAGAAGACCCAGTACCAGGCCGTCTACGACACGCTGACCCGGCTCCGGGATGTGGCTGACGCCAGCCAGCAAGCCTCCATCGACAGCGTGCTCGCCCGCCTGTCCGCCGTGATCGTCGCGCTCGACGCCGCCGAGCAGGGCCTAAACGACACCGCTGACAGCCTGGAGAGCGGGACTGCGGACCTCGCCACCCAAGCCGCCGACCTCAAGGAGCAGGTCAGCGCCGCCAAGCAGGACGTGGACGGCCTCAAGAGCGAGTTCGACACCTCCT
This sequence comes from uncultured Actinomycetes bacterium, assembly GCA_900314665.1. Lineage (GTDB taxonomy): Bacteria > Actinomycetota > Coriobacteriia > Coriobacteriales > RUG033 > RUG033. The sequence continues at coordinate 1,385 of OMWF01000018.1, read as the reverse complement.
TGAAGCCTGGACTTGAGCAGATCGCCGCAGACGCCCTCACGCTCTCCGACGACGTCGCCTCCATCAGCGGCTCGCTCTCGACGGTCCAAGATGACCTGGGCGAGAGCGCCGACTCGATAACCTCCGCGTTGGGCGATGCCCAGAGCGCGCTCACCAGCGCATCGGGCAAGTTGCGCAGCCAGGCAAGCAGCCTCCGCGACCTGCGCGACCGCATCAACGCCGCCGTCGCCTCTGGAGACAGCGAGCAGATCCAGGACCTGCTCAACTCCGACATCGACGTGCTTGCCGCGGCGCTCTCGACGCCGGTGGGCATCAGCCGCACCGCCATCAACCCCAGCGAGGGCTTTGGCTCAGGAATGTCCTCGCTGTACTCATCGCTCGCCATCTTCATCGGGTCGCTGCTCATCGTGGTCGCCATCAAGCCGAGCCCCCACGACAAGCGCGGATGGCGCAAAGACCGGACGGACCCCGGCTCAACCAGGCGCTTTCTGGCCCGCCTCGGTGCGGTGTCGGTGGTCTCGCTCTGCCAGACCACGCTGCTTGGCCTGGGCAACATCCTCTTCCTGGACATCCAGGCCCTGCATCCGTTCTTGTACCTGCTCGTCTGCTGGCTTGCCGGCCTAGTCGACACAGCCATCCTGTTCTCGCTGGTAGTGGCCTTCGCCAACCTGGGCAAGGCGGTCGGCGTCATCCTGCTCATCATGCAGGTCACCGGCTGCGGGGGATCGTTCCCGCTCGAGGTGCTGCCCCACTTTGTGCAGCAGATCAGCGTGCTGCTGCCCGCCTACCACGTGGTGTACGCGATGCGCGCCGCCATGCAGGGCATCTACCAATACGACTTCTTGGTCCACTGCGTCGCTCTGCTCCTCTTTTTCATCCCCGCCCTGCTCATCGGCCTGGTCTTCCGCGAGCCCTTTGGCCGCCTGACGCAGTGGTACGTGCGCAAGGTCGAGGCTTCCAAGCTCATCGAGTAACCGGTGAGTGCGGCCTCGCAACCTGAACGCGCATAGGGGCCGCGCTCGGAGCCCTTTCCATGGCATGTCAATTTACAGAAAGGAGAACAGGAGCTAGCTAAGTTGCCTGTATCTCCGCATACTCCCCGGCGTGCTGCCAAAGCCCCCGCATGCTGACGGGTGGCCATCCCCTCGAGGAACGCGGCCGTCCTCTCCGCGGGGATCCCGCAGCCGATGGCGCAGTGGGGGCGGCGCCGGCTGCGGCAGCCCCCACGGGCTCCGCCGGCCCGTTCCACTCCAACTTTCGACGGCTTTGGCCGGGGGCACCGCCGGGAGGCCGCGCCGGCTCCAACTTTCGACGGCTTTGGCCAGCCCGAGGCCGCGGGACCCGGGCGGCGGGGAGGGGCTGCTTCCATAACGCCAGGTAGACCT
>OMWF01000157.1 GCA_900314665.1 uncultured Actinomycetes bacterium | reverse complement strand
ATGGAGGGAGTACGTAATGGCTGACAAGTCAGAAATCCTGTCCAAGCTCAGCGAGTGCGTCACTGAGATGGACACCGATCTGGCGGAGGAGGCTGCAAACGAGGCCGTTGCAGCCGGGCTCGATCCGCTTGATTGCATCACCAATGGCCTCTCCGTCGGCATGGCCGAGATGAGCGACCTGTTTGATGAGGGCGAGGCGTTTGTCCCCGAGCTGCTCTCCGCATCTGATGCGTTCGATGCTGCGGTCCACATCCTTACCGCCAGCATGAGCGAAGAGGAGAAGAACGCCGCCTCCGAGGGCACGGTCGTCATCGGCACCGTGGCAGGCGACATCCACGACATTGGCAAGAATATCGTGAGGACCCTGCTCGAGGCCAACAACTTTACCGTCTACGACCTGGGCCGCGATGTGGCTGCCGAGGACGTCGTCAAGAAGGCTATGGAGGTCGAGGCCGACCTGGTGATGGGCTCCGCGCTGATGACGACCACCATGCCGGCTCAGAAGGACATCGTAAAGGGCCTGGAGGAAGCCGGCATCCGCGATCAGGTCATCGTCATGTTTGGTGGCGCCCCCGTCACAAAGCAGTGGTGCGATGAGGTCGGTGCCGACGGCTATTCGGATTCCGCCGCAGAGTGCGTTGCGGTTGCCAAGGAGCTTCTCGCCAAGAAGCGTCAGGGCTAAGAGGCGAGCAGGTTCCGTAACGGCGGGATGCATGCAGGACACGAGGAAGGCAGGAAGGAGTGTGAGAGTGCATGAAGGCGATAGGTAAACCCCTGTCCGTCTACGACGTCTACGACCGGGCTAAGACCGGACCCAAGATGGACGAGTCTGACTGGGATCGCAAGGTGATTCCGCAGACCGCCCAGAAGTACAAGGATAAGTACGGCATCAAGATGGACAAGAAGACCATCATCCCCGAGGACAAGGAGCTGTGCGACAAGCTGTTTAACGCTGGTCTGGACATGCTCGTCGATGCGGGCGTCTACTGCATCGACACGGGGAGGGTCATCAAGTACACGCGCGACGAGGTGCTTCAGGCAATCGAGAACGCGCCCGACCACTTCCAGTTTGGCGAGGGCAAAGAGGCCCATAACGTCACTCCGCGCAGCTACAAGGATTCGACGGCCCCCATCATCCAGGGCGGCCCCACCGGGTCCCCGTGCTCCGAGGAGCTGTTCCTTCCGATCCATCAGGCGTACGCGCAGGAGCCCATCGTCGACACCATCGTCGACGGCGTGTTCCAGACGATTCAGGGTGGCGACCCCCAGCCCAACACCCCGTACGAGCTGTTGGCAGTCAGAACGGAGGCTTTGCAGGTTCGCGAGGCGCAGTGCCGCGCCGGGCGTTCCGGCATGGGCCTTTAGGGGAACGAGACTTCCCTCTCTCCCGCCGGCGTCATCGAAGCTGACTTCGAGGGCGGGATGCGTCCATCTGATGCCCATGAGGTGTCCCAGCTAAATGAGCTCAAGATCAACGTAGGTGCGTTGGCCATGGATGCTCATTATCGTCTGGCTGGTTGTCAGATCATGGTCGAGCAGATGCCGATCTTCGGTGGATACGCTGGTGGCCTTGAGGCCACCACTATCGTAGACGTAGCGACGACGTTGAACACGTTTGTGATGATGCAGGGCACGTGGCATCTTGACGGGCCCGTCCACGTCAGGTGGGGCATCACGACGGCACGTGAGGCGCTGGCCATCGCCGGCCATGCGGCCCGCGCCATCGAGGAGAACACCCACCTGATGCTGGGCAACCAGTACTACACGATCGCCGGTCCGTGCACGGTCATGTGCCTGCTGGAGACGGCGGCGCAGGCCATCACCGACACGATGAGCGGCCGCGAGATCCTCTCGGGTGTCGCAGCTGCCAAGGGCACCCGCACCAACATGTTCACCCCCATGGAGGCGCGCATGATGGGCGAGGCGGCCCACGCGGTGGCAGGCATGGACCTCCACGAGGCAAACGTGCTGCTTGACAAGCTCGTCGGCATGTACGAGAAGAACTACAAGACGGCGCCGGAAGGCAAGCCCTTCGAGGAGTGCTACGACGTCCAACGCCTCGTGCCGATCGACGAGTACGTCAAGGTCTATGACGAGGCCATAGAGATCCTGACCGGCCTTGGCCTGGATTACTGGAGCAAGTGACATCTCTCTGGCAGTCAGTTGCCATTAGGAGGACCGGCGGCGGGCTGAGGCGCAAGACGCGCGTCAGGTTCGCGAATCCATCAAGTCACGGCCCATGCCTTGATGGAGGGGCGCCGCCGGTCCCTCCCCCCTGGAGGATAAATCGTAGAGATTACGCGGACTCTAAATCCGTGCAGCCGGGTGCGACCCCCGGATTCTTCGCCACACCTCACATGCCGCTCATCACGAATCTTACACGTGTTCTGACGACGTCCAACAAGAGGGAGCGCAGGCGGGCGCGACCTTCTCACGTTGCGTGCGGACTCAAGTTCACGAGGGGATTCGATGATGATGACGGCAGCGGATACGCATGTTTCTCCGATACGGACTGTCGAGCAGATCCTTGCCGCTCGGCTCGATGGCGAGGCGCTTTCTGACAAGGACGTCGAGGTGCTCCTGGGAGCAACCGGACAACACGACCTCGAGCTGCTCTTCTCGGCTGCTCGCACGGTGCGTGCGAGAGCGTTCGGCGACGTGGTGTTCCTTTACGGCTTCGTGTACTTCTCGACGTACTGCAAAAACGCCTGCGCGTTTTGCTACTACCGCGCGACTGACGGCGCGTCGCCCCGCTACCGCAAGTCCATCGGCGAGGTGGTGGAGGCGGCCGGACGGTTGCGCGACTCCGGCGTCGACCTCATCGACCTGACGATGGGGGAGGACCCGCGCTACCTAGACGACCCCGACGCGCTGCCGGCGCTGGTGCGGGCGGTTGCCGACGAGACCCGCCTGGCCATCATGGTGTCGCCGGGCGTCGTGGGCCCCGGCATGCTCCGCCGCCTGCGCGCGACCGGCGCCGATTGGTACGCGCTCTATCAGGAAAGCTACGACCCGGCGCTCTACAGCCGCCTGAGGCTGGGGCAGCCGGCGGACAGGCGCATCCGTGCCAAGCGCCAGGCGAGAAGAGCCGGGCTGCTGGTGGAGGAGGGCCTGATGACCGGCTTTGGCGAGCCGCTCTCATCGTTTGCTCGCTCGGTTTCCGCTCTGCGCGGGGTCGATGCACAGCAGGTGCGGGTGATGACTTTCGTGCCTCAGGCGGGGACCCCGCTGGCCGGCATCGCCCCGGCCGACTCCCTGCTGGAGCGCAAGGCCATCGCGGTCATGCGCCTGCTCTTCCCGGGCAAGCTCATCCCCGCCTCGCTTGACGTGGACGGCTTGGCCGGGCTCAAGGGCCGCCTCGATGCCGGCGCCAACGTGGTGACCTCGATCATCCCGCCGCAGACGGGGCTTGCCGGGGTGGCCCAGGCCGAGGCCGACATCGACAACGGCGCCCGCACGGTGGCGGGCGTCGCCGACACCCTCGAGCTCTGCGGTCTGGTGCCTGCCACCCCGGCCCAGTACCGGGCCTGGATCGAGGGGGCGCGGCCCGCGGCTCCCGCTGCCCCGGCGGCGCGCGCGGGGACTGCCGGGACGGCCGCCGGCCCTGAAGCGCGGCCCCGGCTCGCGGTCTGCGAGGCCGGCGCATGAGCGGGCGGGAGCGCAGGGCCGGCGTCACTGTGCTGGTGGTGGGCGGCAAGCTGCAGGGCGTTGAGATCTGCTACCTGGCGCGGCAGGCGGGGTACCGCACGGTGCTGGTCGACCGCTACGCGGGCGTGCCGGCTAGCGGCCTGGCCGACGAATTCGTGGGGGCGGATGCGCTGGATGCCCAGACGCTGCTGCCGCTGTTCCAAGAGGCCGACATCGTGTTT
>OMWF01000044.1 GCA_900314665.1 uncultured Actinomycetes bacterium | reverse complement strand
TCGCGGCGTCGACAAGGGACGTCCCGTCTATGGCCGCCGAATCTCTCTCTACTCCCATTCTGCGTACGCCCCCCTGTCAGAGATGCGATACCGCCTGCAGGAACCGGCGCCGAGCCAGGCATCCATGCGGTCAGAGAACTCCTCGACCTGGTCGAGAGGAACAAAGCACTGGATGGTGCCGCCAAAGCCGCCGCCGTGGATCCTCGTGGCGCCGCGACCGTCAAGCACGCGCTCGGCAAGCCCGAGCGCCACCATGGCCGGCTGGCTCTTCACGCCACACGAGACGTTCTGGAGGAACATTGCCGAGCTCGCGCCCGAGGTGCGCGTGCAGGCGAGAAAGGCGTCGATGTCCGGCGCGTTGAGAGCGGCCCAGCGCTTGTCGACCAGCTCGTTCTCGCGCCAGTAGTGGATGGCGCGCAGCACGGCGCGGTCACCAAGGTCGCGCCGCAGCTCTGGCACATGGGCGTCGAAGTCGTCCTGGTCCACCTCGCAGAGGCGCTTCTTCCCAAACGCAGCAGCAACCGCCTGCATCTCCTGCGGCATGGCGGCGTACGCGTCGGTGAGGTCTGCGTGGCTGGCGCCAACGTTTACCAGGCAGAGGGCATAGCCGTGGTCCTCGAAGTCGAACTCCAGGCGCCTTGCCATGGGGCCCTCGGGAACAGCGAAGTCGATGAAGGCAAGGCCGCCCAAGCAGACGGACGCCTGGTCCATGAGGCCGCAGGGCTTGCCAAAGTAGACGTTCTCGGCAAACTGGCTCATACGCGCCATCTCGAGGGCGTCGTAGTTGCGTCCCTCCCAGAGGGCCTCCATTGTGCGCCCGAGGGCTGCCTCAACAGCGGCCGATGAGGAAAGCCCCCCGCCTACCGGGATGGTGCTTGTCATGGCAAGGTCAAAGCCAGCGGGGACCCTGCCGTCCTGTGCCATCCTGAACGCCATGCCCCTGACCAGCGAGGCCGTGGTGTTCTTCTCGGCATCCTGTGGGTCGAGAACGTCGAGGGAGACCTCGGTGGTGGGGTAGCCATCGCTTGCCAGGCGCACAACGCCCAGGCCGTTAGGGCGAGCGAGCGCGTTAACGGCGACGTCCAGGGCACCTGCGATGACATGGCCACCCTCGTGGTCGGTGTGGTTGCCTGCAATCTCAGAGCGGCCGGGGGCGTGAACCCTGAGCAGGCGCTCTCCTGCGGGCGGCTCGCCAAATTCCTGGTAAAAGAGCTGTCGCGCCCGATCGAATCCGTCCTGGCGGTCTGCGCTCGTCTCGTTCATCGTGTTCTCCTTCCTCCCGGCAAGCCGGGCAATGCGTCATGGCAATGAGAGGGGTGCGCCCGTCTCACCTTTACATCATTCTCTGCTTATCGAGCGATGGTCCCCAGCTGGTAGACGATGGTTTGGGCGTACGGCTGGTACGGCGTGCAGACGGGCTGCGGCCACGAGAGGTGATGCGTGCAGTCCGGATAGAACTCGGGCTCGAAGGCAAAGCCGGCGCGCACTCCGTAGCTCCCACCGCCCTTCGCGTGGGCGTCGTCGAGCCAGTTTCCCGTGTAGAGGTGCGCGCCTGGCGTGGTTACGCGAATCTCCAGCGTGCGGCCGCTTTTGGGGTCATGCGCAACAAGCGCCCGGCGAGGTGGGGCGCCCGGCTTCCAGCCGCGAATGCAGAAGCAGTGGTCATACCCACGGGCGCGTTGTAGCTGCTCGTCGCTTCCATCGATGTCGCGTCCCAGGGTCTTTGACTCGCGGAAGTCAAAGGGCGTTCCGTCGACGGGACGTATCTCGCCCGTCGAGACCGAGTCTTCCCGGATGGGGAGAAACTCGTCTGCCTCAAGGCGCACGATTGTCCCCATGGCCGTTCCGGCGTCGTGGCCTGCGAGGTTGAAGTAGCTGTGGTTGGTCATGTTGACAAAGGTCAGGGCATCGGTCGTGCACGTGTACGTTATCGCGACCTGTGTGGTGTCATTTGGAAGGTCGACCAGTGAGGCATGGCAGGTGAAGGTGCGGTTGCCTGGCAGGCCAAGCTCTCCCTCGCCAAGACGGCAGGTGAGGCGCACGGCGTTTCTCTTCTCGTCAGCCACGGCCCGCCACACGCGCTTGTGGAGGCCCGAGACAAGGCTGGTGTGAAGGTTGTTGCGCTGCCCTGGCCCATCGTTTTTCGCAAGGTGGCAGGCCGAGGAACCTATGATCATCTCTGCGCCGTCGGTGCGGTTTGCGATGGGCCCTACGGTGGAACCGTGGCAGGCAGGGTTATCGAAATAATCCTCGAGCGAGGCCAGGCCGAGAAGAACGTCCCCCTGCGTTCCGGAGGCGTCGGGGACCTCCAGCGAGAGGAGCGCTGCCCCAAACTCCATGAGCCTGAGGCGTGCCCTGGGGGTGGTG
>OMWF01000019.1 GCA_900314665.1 uncultured Actinomycetes bacterium | reverse complement strand
GGGGACCTCACTGGGCTGCCCATTGTCCTTATCGACAACTCCTATCGGATCATCTCGTGCACTAAGAGCTTTGGCGAGGTGAGTCCCGACTACGCCCGCATCGTAGCCCGCGGCCAGGTGACGCCGGACCGGATCCAGAGCATGAAGGTCAGCCACATGTACCAGCAGATGCGCTACTTCAAGGACTTCTGCCTCTTTGAGGGCGCGGACGACGGCGTCTTTTGGCTCGACCGGCTGGTCTATGTCAGCGGCAGCGAGGCGGCGCATTTTGGGGCTATCGTCGATCCGGACGACCCGCTACGCCACTACCCGCTCCTCGCCTTCCTCTGCGAGCTCATCTCCATCGAGCTGGAGAAGGAGAACTACTTCTCGCATGACGCGAGCGCGCCCGAGCGCGCGTTTATCCGCGAGCTTCTGGAGGGCGACGCCTCTCAGGAGCACATCGACGAGGCCGTGCAGCGGCTGGGCTGGCACGTGCCGGAGCGCATGGAGCTGATGCCGATAGCCTCGTCGTCGGGCACCTTGGCGCGCTCCCAGGCCGCTCGCATCGCGCAGCGCTTCTTTGAGGGCCGTCCCGACGTGCATCAGGCGCTGCTCGACGGACGGCTGGTGGCCCTCGTGCCGGCGTTGAGCCAGCGTCTCGAGCCGCAGATCCAAGAGCCGGCGGGCGCGCTGCCGCTGGCGGAGCTCGCCCATCAGCTGGACAGTGAGGGCCTGGTGGCGGCAGCCAGCGACGGCTTCTCGCAGCTCATCGATGCGGTACGGGCGCGTCGACAGGCGGCGAGCACGCTCGATGCGGTGCTTGCCGGGTGGGTGGAGGGCCCTCTGGCAAGCTACAGCCAGTGGGCGCTGGCTGATGCGTGCAATATCCTGGCGGCCAGCCCCCACCCCTTTGACCTCTGCCCCGAGGGCGTCCTTGAGATCGCCCGAGACGACCAGCGCCAGAAGCGGGATTGGCTCGACACCCTGGAGGGATTCCTGCGCTATGACCACGACCCCAACGCGGCGGCCGAATACCTGGGAGTCCATCGCAACACGCTGTTCTATCGCGTCAACCGCATGCGCGAGCGCTACGGCCTCGAACTCGAAGACGGTCGTGAGCGTCTGCGCATCATGATGGGCATTCAGCTGCTCAAGTCGTTCAAGCGCCGGGGAACTGCCGTCCGGTAGGGAATGGTACGCGCGGGCGTCTAGCCGTGCTTGAGGTCGGATAAGCGCTAGCAGAAGCACGCAGGCGCGTGTCGGGCGCGGTCTGGCTGCGTCGGGCTTCTCGAGCGCTTCACTGGGCACGGGGCGATAAAACAAATGGCAGGTCAAGCGACGCCTCGCAGTGACCTGCCATTGCTGGTGTTGGCGCGCCCGGGGGGATTCGAACCCTCGACCTTCGGATTAGAAGTCCGCGGCTCTATCCAGCTGAGCTACGGGCGCTTGATGGAGCGCCGACATCAACCGCCGGCGTTGGCTATTCTAGCGCAACGGTGAAGCAGAGCGCCACGGGGAGACGGGGTGCTCTGCGGCACCGGTCAGCGGGTGGGAGAGGCATAGCGCTGAGCGCTTTGCGCCGAGAAGACTCCCTGGGCGGTAAGCCTTGTTCAAAAATGAAAGGGCCGGATACCTGCTGGCATCCGGCCCTGTGCGTTTGATGGAGCGGCGGACGGGACTCGAACCCGCAACAATCAGCTTGGAAGGCTGAGGCTCTACCATTGAACTACCGCCGCATGGTCGGGGTGGCCGGATTTGAACCGGCGACCCTCTGCTCCCAAAGCAGATGCGCTGCCAAACTGCGCTACACCCCGATCTGGTTGCAGGGGGCTGCCGTATGTCGACCCCCAGAGCACGCACCAGTATAAGGGTTTAGCAATCCCGGGACAAATGGCGGTCGCCGGCGCGCGGCCGAACAGCGCGCGGGCGGTCGGGCAGGCGGCGGTTGGCGCCGCAGGATGACAGGGCGCGGGGGATTGTCTCGCCAAAAGCGGCGACACGCGCCGTCGCAAGAGTGTGCAAAGCGGCAGCCGGGTTTGGGCAGCCGCGGTGCTCGCCCCTGCCACGCGCCGTTTGGCGAAGTCTTTGCCGCACAGCCGGTTGGGGTTGTGCGGCTGCGGGCACTGCCTGTATACTATCCACCTGCGTACGAAACGTATGCACCAATGGTGGGTGTGGCCTAGTTGGCTAAGGCGCCAGATTGTGGCTCTGGAGATCGAGGGTTCGAGTCCCTTTACCCACCCCATGAATGTGAGCGGGAGGTCCACCAGGACCTCCCGTTTTTTGTTGGACAGAATGTTCCCGTCTGGGGCGCCAGGGCTGCCCCGTCCGATGCGCCGCACATGCGGCTGCGGACCGGCCTTCCACGCACGGTTGGGGCTGACGGACTCGGTGACAACGACATCGGGGATCAGCAGCGGCCTTCCGCGCGTGGTTAGGGCTGACTCTTATCGCCAGAATGACCGGCGAACGGTAAAAACAAGTTTTTCTCAGCAGAGCCCTTGCAACGAGCCTGATATTACGTAGAATAGCTACTCGTTCGAAAGGAACGCGCCGTTAGCTCAGCTGGCAGAGCAGGGGACTCTTAATCCCAAGGTCCGGGGTTCGAACCCCCGACGGCGCACCATCTACGGGGTGTTAGCTCAGCTGGTTAGAGCGCTGGCCTGTCAAGCCAGAGGTCACGGGTTCAAGTCCCGCACATCCCGCCATCTACCTCTTCTTGTCCCGGCTTTGTCCGGGACATTTTTGTATGCAACCCGCAATCGAGCTGCTCTTTACAGCCCTGCTTCTGTCGGGAAGCCCTCTGTCCGACTTGGGACTGTGCGGGTCTGGAGCCTGATGCCGTCTGAGCCGTCTTCCGCGGTATAACGACTGCCAGGGTGGCAACAACGATGATGGCGCCCAATGAATCCCCCAACAAGGCAGGAGGCTTGCAGAGACGTTTCCTCTCGTGCATCGATTGAGGGTGCCGGCAGCTCACCAACGCACTGTAGGCGACGCATCGAGCGCCTGGGGCGGAAGGCGGTGAGAACCCCCTGTTGCATGGGGCTCGTCTACAAGGCGGCGGGCATTGGGGCAAATAGCCGACTGCAAGGGGCTAAATAGTCCTCAACATGGCATAAAAACACCAGAATTGATATCAGCTGAAATACTTTCAGGACGATATATAAGCTAAATAGCAGGGATAACTGATGTTTCCGGTACTTTTTTACCATAATCGGCACAATCCAAATAGTCCGGACAAAAAGAGCAAGGTCGTGTCCATAAAGTGGTGTAAAAGACGGGAAGTGAGCCAGAGGCCCGTCGACCAATTAGACTTGCAATCGCCAAACCACAAGG
>OMWF01000070.1 GCA_900314665.1 uncultured Actinomycetes bacterium | reverse complement strand
TCCCTTATGCATTGAATCGCATATTCTGTGCGAAATTCTCTTTCTGTTGCATACTCCATTGCAAGCAAGCCAATTCATCCATCATTCCGCTGGTACGAAACAACCAAAATCTGCCATCTCCCGGTTGGCCTGCGGCAAAACGGCTGCCTGCCCGCGGACGAGTCGCAGTCAGACGGCAGTCCAATCCCCGTAAGCCCCTGGTCAGTTCGTGGTCGGAAGTCTATCGGCATCGGGTCAGAATTCTTCTGCGAACCGCAAGCGCCACCTTTGCTATTGATAAATCTGCCTGGATGACTGTCGGCACTTGTCCGGCGCTCCTGCAACGTCCTATGTACGGCGAGCATGGGGAAAGGGTTGCCGAATGATCTTCCTCTCACACGAATCTGCGCTCGCTTTCTGGCTTGCTTATCGCAACGGAAAGCCTCCTACCTGCAACTATCTATATCGAATGCCGTCTGAGGTGGGATCAAGCGCTTCCTTTGAGGCAATTGAGGAAACGCTGCGCAGACTTGCTCATGACGAGGCCGCTCTACGGCCGATCGTCGGCGGAGACCAACCCGTGCACGTGCTGGTCGACGGGAGGAGCCATCACAGCCGATCATCAGGAGCCCTCATCGCTCACACCATCTCCAGGACGCTTCCTTCGAGGAGCTTTTATCGGGTGAACCCCGAGCTGGCAGTGGCATCACCTGAGCTCTGCTTCATCCAAGCAGCACGCAGCCTCGACCTAGTCGAAGCCGCGCGACTTGGCTTTGAGCTGTGCTCGGCCTATCGAACATGCGGAGACTGCTCCGCCTGCGACTCCATCACAGCGTTGAGCGCACCCGTCACCGACGCCCACAGCATCCGCTCATACGTGTCCCGCTACTATCTCGACCCCTCTAAGAGGGTTGCAGGGGCGGCCGCGCACATCATCCCCGATGGGGCGGCGGCGTCGCCGATGGAGGTCTGTCTGGCGCTCTCACTTATCCTGCCCACCAAGTGCGGCGGTTACCAGCTGCCACCTCCGCTACTCAACCATACGCTGGCCCTCACATCCACAGCCAAATATCACACCAGGAGAGGCAGCCTGATATGTGATTTGTACTGGCCGGAGCGGCGGCTGGATGTCGAATACGATAGCGACCAGTTCCACCTCACCAGCAAGCAGCACGGCTTGGACTCAAACAGAGCCGACGTTCTCGGTAGGATGAACGTCAACTTAATCTCGGTCACTCCGTGGCAGTTTCAGCGGGCTGCCGAGTTCGACAGCGTGGTGAAGAGCATTCGCGCCATGCTTGGCTTGCATGTCATGAAGTACAGCAGGGAGCAAAGCAGCGAGAGACTCCAGCTCCGCGCGCGTCTGCTCTCGACCACGGAAAGTAGCCCCATCACCGCCATCAAGCAGAGCTATTTCGAACCGCGGGCAACAATGTAGAAGGAGCGCTTGAAGAGAACCCCGAGGCCTCCCTTCTTTGGAAGCCCCGCGCTCAGAAACCGAACGATGGAAACCCAGGCCTTAGAAACCCAAGGCAGGCACGTCCGTCAGCCAGGAGGTCAGCGCCGCAGGAACATCGCGTCCGGACTCGCTCTCCGCTAGTTCGACAGCCCCACGCGCCGTATCCGCCTATGGATCGGTTGTGCCGCCTGGCCATCGCGAACGGGCGACCCTGCCGCCAGAGAGACGCACTCCCACGCCAGCGCGTCAAACCGGCGGGCACGAGACCCTGCCGATATCGTGGAGATGACGGCGGCCGAGGTCGAATCTGGTTCTCGCGCGCGGGAATCCTGCTGCCGGCCAGGTGCGCTCCCACACCGGCGCGTCAAGCCGGCAGGCGCGAGGGCTGCAGACAACGGCAGGGAGTACGTGGCGGCTGACACGAGTCAAGCCGGCGAGCACAAGGGCTGCAGACGAAGAGCGCGAAAAAAGAAGAGAAGCCTCGAAAAACCGCTATGCATGACGCGGAAACGGTCCATCCTCGGACCATGGTCGGCTGGCGACCTGGGGATTTGCCGTGCATGCGGCGTTTCGCAGACCTTTGAGCGGGGGTATTTCGGGGTTCCCCTTCATTTTCGGGCCGCGGACGTACCGCGATTTATCCCTTATGCGTTATACCGCATATTATTAACTGTATATGCGAATTTATGCATTTCCTGTGGTTCACCAATCTTCCATCAGACCGGGGGCGAGAAAAGACCGGGGGCGCGATAGGCTCGGACAGCGCGAGTCGGCGCAAGTCGACAGGTTGGCGGTCCGCCTTCCTACTCGAACCTTCCAAAGAAGCAGCTGCGACTCCCGGTGTGGCAGGCCGGACCCGGAGAGTCCACCACCGCCAGCAGGCAGTCGGCATCGCAATCGTATCGAAGCTCCTTGAGAGCCTGCGTGTTTCCGCTGGTCTCGCCTTTGTGCCATAGCTCCTGACGGGAGCGGCTCCAAAACCAGGTGGTGTTCTGCTCCAAAGTGAGCGCCACGCTCTCCTCGTTCATCCAGGCCATCATCAGCACCTCGCCGGTGCCCTCCTGTTGCACGATGCAGGGGATCAGGCCCCTCTCGTCAAAGGTGAGGTTAGCCTTCTCGACCAGCTCCTGTGCCTGTCGCTTGTCCATACCGACCTCCTACAGCCTCACCGGGATGCCCTGCGCGGCCAGGTACTCCTTGGCCTCGCGAATGCTGTACTCGCCAAAGTGAAAGATGCTCGCCGCCAGCACCGCATCGGCGCCGCCGTCGATGATGCCCTCCGCCAGGTGCTCGAGGGTGCCCACCCCGCCGCTGGCGATGACCGGAATGGTAAGTCGGCTGCTCACGGCGTGGGTGAGCGGGATGTCAAAGCCGTCCTTGCTGCCGTCGCGGTCCATGCTGGTGAGCAGGATCTCACCCGCCCCGCGGCGCTCGGCCTCCTGCGCCCACTCCACCGCGTCGATGCCGGTGTCCTTGCGCCCGCCCTCAACATAGACGGTCCACTTGTCGCCCGTGCCTTCCACCTGCTTGGCATCGATGGCGCAGACCACAGCCTGGCTGCCAAAGGCCCGGGCGGCTTCAGTGATGAGCGAAGGGTCGCGCACTGCCGCGGAGTTGATCGAGACCTTATCGGCGCCGGCCGCCACCATCTCGCGCATGCCGGCGATGTCGCGGAAGCCGCCGCCCACGCAGTATGGAATGTGGACCTCGGCGCTTGCCCGCGCGGCCATGGCCACGGTGGTCTTGCGCTTCTCGTGGCTGGCCGTGATGTCGAGGAAGACCACCTCGTCAGCGCCCTCGCGGTCGTAGAAGGCGGCCAGGTCCACAGGGTCGCCGGCGTCGCGCAGGTTCACAAAGTTGACGCCCTTGACCACGCGCCCGTCCTTGACGTCGAGGCACGGGATGATTCGCTTGGTGAGCATGAAGCCCCCTCCTTACCGAGAAGCCACCGCGTCCAGGCCCTGCGCCACCGAGAATGACCCCTCGTAGATGGCGCGGCCGGTGATGGCGCCCTCCAGGTAGCCCGGCCCCTCGATGCCGGCTGCGGCCGCCGCGAGGGCGCGCAGGTCGTCCAGGGTCGAGATGCCGCCGGAGGCGATGACTCCCACGCCCGAGGCCTGGGCGATGCGCGCGTAGGCCTGGGCGTCGATGCCGGTCTGCATGCCGTCGCGGGAGATGTCGGTGTAGACCAGGTAGGCGATGCCCATCTGTCCGAGACGGGCCACCAGCTCGGTGGCGGCGATCTGGGAGCTGTCGACCCAGCCCTCCACCGCCACGTAGCCGTCGCGGGCGTCGATGCCGGCGGTGACCACGGAGCCGTAGCGGGCCACGGCCTGCTCGACGGTCTCGGGGCTCTTGATGAGCGCGGTGCCCATCACCACCCGGGTGGCCCCGGCCTCCACGTAGCGGCCCAGGGTGTCGAGCGTGCGCACCCCGCCGCCGACCTCCACCTTGAGGCCGGTCTCGGCGATGATGCGGGCGATGACCTCGGCGTTTCCGGGCACGCCGTCGCGGGCGCCGTCCAGGTCGACCACGTGCAGCCAGGTGGCGCCCTGGTCGGCGAAGCTCATCGCCTGGGCCACCGGGTCGTCGTTGTAGACGGTCACCCGCTGGTAGTCGCCCTGCGCCAGGCGGACGGCCTTGCCGCCCAGGATGTCGATGGCAGGTAGCAGGTTCATGCGCGCTCCTCCCGGGCCGTG
>OMWF01000248.1 GCA_900314665.1 uncultured Actinomycetes bacterium | reverse complement strand
GATGCGGCCGTTGATGGCGAGCGCCCCGGTCACGCCGCCCATGAGCGCAATCTCACGCAGGTTGCCCAGAAAGGCCGGGTCTTGCTGCATCGCTCCCTTGAGGTTGGTGAGCGACCCAGTGGCAAGCACGCTCACCTCGCCGGGGCTGACGGCGGCGGTGCGAGCCAGATGGCTCGCAGCCTCGCTCGTCGCGTGGTGGGCATCGGCGCCGCCTTTGAGGACCGGGATTGAAAGCCCCAGCTCGGCGGCCAGCTGCCGTGTGGCCTGGTAGACCACGTCGATGGTGGAGTTGCCGTAGGCGCAGGTGAGCGCCTCCACCTGGCAGAGGTCGGGATTCCCAAGCAGGAAGAGTAGGGCCAGCCCGTCGTCCACGTCGCAATCGGGCACCCCGGTGGTGTTGTCAAAGTCGACGATCACGCGCTTGGCCATCTGCGGTCCCTTCTCTGCGGAAGCCAGACGCATGCGGATGCGACCGGCTTTGCTAGATGATTAGGTCTAGTATATGCGCATTGCCGATAAGTGCGGGCGGCGAACTGATCACCCCAGGGAAGCGGGGCGGCGACAGGGCCGCCCCTGGCGAGAGGTGAGGCGGCGACAGGGCCGCCCCTGGCGAGAGGTGAGGCGGCGACAGGACCGCCCCTGGCGAGAGAAGTGGGCGGAACGCTGGCCGCCCCTGACGAGAGGAGCCGCGCTGTGGAGCTGTCGCTAGAGCAGGTCGACCGCTACCTGCGAGAAAACACCGACCTGCATCGGGCGCTGGGCGTCGCGCCCCGGCAGGCGGCCGAGCTGCACGCCGAGCCCCTGGGACAGGGAGAGCACAATGCCAACCTGGTCTTCTCGCATCCTCAGACGCAAACTCGGTGGGTGTTGCGCGTCAACTTCTCGAGCCAGATGGGGCTTGCCGACCAGATCGGCTACGAGTACCGGGCGCTTGAGCTGCTGGCGCCCTCGGGCGCCACGCCGCTGCCGCTCTACGTCGACCCGAGCAAGCGGTTCTCGGGCCATGGAGTCCTGGCTATGGAGTTCTGCCCGGGCGAGCATCTCAATTTCGAGGACCCGGCCGACCTCGCATGGGCGGCGCGCCTGCTGGCAGACGTCCACAGCCTGGCGCCGGCGCCCGGCTGCCCGTTGGCGCATCCGGCCGACCCCCTGGCGGCCCAGTTTGACGAGTGCGTTGGCTATGTCCGCACATACCGGGCCTCTGACTTGGTAGACCCGGTGGTCGACCGCTACCTCGAACGGATGCTGGCCCGGGCGCAGGAGCTTCTCGGCACGCCCCTGGATCCGGCCGACACCGGGCACGTGCTCAACACCGAGGCGGTGCCTTCGCACTTCATCATCACAGCCGACAAGCGCCAAGGCCGTTTTCTGGATTGGGAGAAGCCCATCCTGGGAGAGGTCGCCCAGGACGTGGCCTACTTTCTGAGCCCCACCACGACCATCTGGGACACGGACTTCATCTTTGACGCCGATGGGAGGCGGGCATTTGTGGAGCGGTACTGGCAGGCGGTCGACGGGCGTTTTGTCCCCAACACCTTCTGGCGTCGCTTTCCGGCGTACGTGGCCATGAACTGCCTGCGCGGCATCACCTGGAGCTGCCAGGCATGGGTCGAGTACCACGACCCGGCTCGTCCGCTCAAGAACCAGAAGACCTGGGACCTGCTCAAGGTCTATCTGAGCCAGGAGTACCTGGAACGGGTCTGGCTGCTCTGCTTCTAGGGTGCGCCGGGCTGCGGCTGTCAGCCCCGGGCGTGCAGTCCCTGCGGTCCTCGGGCGTGCAGTTGCAGACGTGGATGGCACGTGGGCGGCAAGGGCCGGCAGTGGCATTCCCGCGGCACTCGCGGATGCTCCTGTAGCCCCCGCGCCACGGGCGGTGCCGTCTACTCCAGCCCGGCGGTCTCGTCGAGTCCCAGCACGATGTTCATGTTCTGGACGGCGGCGCCGGACGCGCCCTTGCCCAGGTTGTCGAAGAGGGCGGTGATGCTGATGCGCTCGTCGTTGCCGCAGACCTTGATGTCAAGCCGGTTGGTGCCTGCCAGCGCGTTGGCGTAGAGGGTGGCGGGGCTCTCCTCGTAGGGCAGCACGTTCACGAAGTGCTCACCGGCGTAGTACTCCTGCAGGCGCGCGCAGACCTCGGCGGCGCTGGGCGCGCCGGGCAGAAGCCGGCTCTGCAGCATGATGGTGGTGGCCATGCCCTTGTAGTAGTCGTCGACCACAGGCATGAAGACCGGCGGGAAGGCCAGGCCGCATACCTTCTGCATCTCGGGCAGGTGCTTGTGGGAGAGGGTCAACCCGTAGATGCCGGGGGAGTCGAGCGCCTGGTCGCGGCCGTCGGCCTCGTAGGCGGCGATCATCTTGCGACCTCCGCCGGAGTAGCCGGTGAGCGAGTAGCAGGCGACCGGGTAGTCGGCCGGCAGGATGCCCATTCGCACCAGCGGCGCAGTGGTGGAGATGAGGCCGGTGGCGTGGCAGCCGGGGTTGGCGATGCGCTTGCTCGAGGCGATGGCGGCGCGCTGCTCGGGCGAGAGCTCGGGAAAGCCGTAGGTCCATCCGGGCGCCGTGCGGTGCGCGGTGGAAGCATCGATCACGCAGGTATCGGGGTTTTCGACAAGCGAGACCGCCTCCCGGGCGCCGTCGTCGGGCAGGCACAGGAAGACGATGTCCGCCGCATTGATGAAGCGCCGGCGCTCCTCCACATCGTGGCGCTTCTCCTCGTCGATGCGCAGCAGCTCGAGGTCGTCGCGCTGGCCGATGCGGTCGTAGATCTGCAGCCCGGTGGTCCCGCTCTGGCCGTCGATGTACACCTTGGTCTTGCTCGTGGAGCCCATGGAGCGCCTCTCTCTCGGTACGGTTGCTACAATCCGCCT
>OMWF01000313.1 GCA_900314665.1 uncultured Actinomycetes bacterium | reverse complement strand
ATTTGTGCGATTTCTCGTCAGGTCGGGGAGGGACCGGCGTCTGCGCTGTAACAAAAGCCCAGGATCTGCTTTGGTTGGGGCCTCCGGAAGAGTCCTCTCTGGAGGCTTGGGCTTGGAAAACCGTACAAAAAGTTACATCTGCGACATGCAGGGCTCATCGGCCGGCTAAAACCGCACAAATAGTTACATCTGCGACATGAGGCCTCGGTCTCGATGAGGCCGGGTCGGGCGCTTACGGCTGCCGGGGCCCGCGCAGGTCACGGACGTCGAGACAGTTGAGGTCAGGTCGGTCGCCACCACCGGCCACGGCCCCCCAGGATCTTCTCGGCACCCATCTAGCCGCTGGTAGCTGCCTTGCGCTTCAGGGTGGCTGCGCTGCGCCCCGGCATGGGCTAAGCTTGAAGGCATTGCTGTCCGACCGGCTGAAGGCGAGAGGTTCGCATATGCCCATCACAGACTTTCTGGTTCGCAACGCCAAGATGACGCCCGACGACGTGGCGCTGGTCGAGGTCAACCCCGAGGTGCGCGAGAAGCGCGGCAAGACCTGGCGCGAGTACGACCTGGTCGAGGCCAACCCCGCCAAGAAGTACCGTCGGCAGATCACTTGGCGAGCCTTTAACGACCGCTCCAATCGCTTTGCCCATCTGCTGCTCGATGCGGGGGTGGAGCGCGAGAGCAAAGTCGCCATTCTGCTCATGAACTGCCTCGAATGGCTGCCCATCTACATGGGCGTGCTCAAGACCGGCGCCATTGCGGTGCCGCTCAACTACCGCTACACCTCCGATGAGATCAAATACTGCCTGGACCTGGCGGACGTCGACACCCTCATCTTTGGCCCCGAGTTTGTGGGCCGCATCGAGGAGATTGTCGACCAGATTCCCGATGTGAAGCGTCTCTACTTTGTGGGTCAGGACTGCCCCTCTTTTGCCGAGAGCTACAACCAGCGCGTCGGCCACTTCACACCGGAGGAGCCCGCGGTCGAGGTCACCGACGATGACCTGGGCGCCATCTACTTCTCAAGCGGTACCACGGGGTTTCCCAAGGCCATTCTCCACAGGCATCGCAGCCTGATGCGCGCCGCCATTACCGAGCAGAAGCATCACGGTCAGGTGCACGAGGACAACTTCCTCTGCATCCCGCCCTTGTACCACGTGGGAGCCAAGATGCACTGGATGGGCGGGCTGACCGTGGGCGCCAAGGCCGTCATCCTGCGTGGCGTGCGCCCCGACTGGATCTTGCGTACCGTGTCCGAGGAGCAGTGCACTATCGTCTGGCTGCTGGTTCCGTGGGCGCAAGACATTCTCGACGCCATCGAGGACGGCACCATCAATCTGGATGATTACAAGCTCGACCAATGGCGCCTCATGCACATCGGCGCGCAGCCGGTGCCCCAGAGCCTCATCCGCCGCTGGCACAAGTACTTCCCCAACCACCAGTACGACACCAACTACGGTCTGTCCGAGGGCATCGGGCCGGGCAGCGTCCACCTGGGCGTCGAGAACACCGACCACGTGGGCGCCATCGGCAAAGCCGGCTACGGCTGGCAGGCCGAGGTTCGCAAGGAGGACGGCACGCTGGTCGTACCGGGCAGCCATGAGGTGGGCGAGCTCTGCCTCAAGGGCGACGGCGTGATGGTCTGCTACTACAAGAACCCCGAGGCCACGGCCGAGGTCCTCAAGGACGGCTGGCTGCTCACGGGCGACATGGCCGAGGTGGACAAGGACGGCTTCATCTGGCTGGTCGACCGCAAGAAGGACGTCATCATCTCAGGTGGCGAGAACATCTACCCGGTGCAGATCGAGGACTTCCTGCGCACTGACGACGCCATCAAGGACGTGGCGGTCATCGGCGTGCCTGACCAGCGCCTGGGCGAGATAAGCCTGGCGGTGGTGGAGTTCAAGCCGGGGCAGGAGCAGACCCAGGCCCAACTCGAGCAGTTCTGCCAGAAGCTGCCCCGCTACAAGCGCCCGCGCAAGTACGTCTTTGCTCCGGTGCCGAGAAATGCCACCGGAAAGATCGAGAAGCCCAAGCTGCGTGAGATCTACGGCGGTACGGCCTTTCCGGTCAAACTCGAAAACGAGGAGTAGGAGCGGCAGGGCAGCCGGCTCGGCCATGCGGCCGAGCCGACGGCTCACGCTTCATGAACCTCGAATCTCACACATCGCCCGACCGGGCAAGACTCCGTGACCTGTCCGGCGCGGCAGGGGTCGCGCGGCTCTTCCGCAGCCGGCCGGTCAGGTCCGCAATTCGCCCGGCGGAGGAGAGGGCCTGATGCAAATGTAACAAAACGCGAAGTTTTGGGGCCGCGGAGCCATTCCCATGCTGCAAATGTAACAAAACGCGAAGTTTTCTCAGCCGGGTCAGAGTCGCGGGAGGGGTGCCTCCAGCAAAAGCCCAGGATTCGTGTTGGCGGAGGCGCCCGAGGACCCCTCCGCCCGGGGTCCGGCATTGAAAAACTTCGCGTTTTGTTACATTTGCAGCAGAGCGGAGCCGCCGGGGCTCGAAATCTTCGCGTTTTGTTACATTTGCAGCAGGGCGGATTCAACCGGTCAT
>OMWF01000085.1 GCA_900314665.1 uncultured Actinomycetes bacterium | reverse complement strand
TCATCAGCGACGAGACCTTCGGCGCGCTCAGGAACCTCGCACTCGAGCGCGGTGCAATCGGAGCCGAGTCCAATCGTTGACAGGTACCGCATGCAAGGTAGCATGGAGCCCGTATCCGCACCGATAGACGATCGATCAGAGGGGCAGGAAAACGCATGGACACTTCGCGCGACGCACGGCTCCCACGCCACCGTCTCGTCTGGTTGGCCGCCATCTTCGCACTCATCCTCGCCGCCAGCTGCCTGGCGGGCTGCGGGCAGGGCAAAGCGGCCTCATCAGGCACGCAGGGCGGCTCCTCGTCGACGCCCGAGGTAAGCGACAAGATGTCCGGTACGTCCTCAACCGCCACCGCGACCTCCGCCGCCGCCAGTGCGACCGCCTCCGATGCGCGCTCCGCAGAGGAGCGCTCGGCCACGAGCAGCAGCGCCAACGACGTCAAGCCGGAAGGCCACGTCTGCTACCTCACCTTTGACGACGGTCCCTCCTCGCACACCGAGCAGATCCTGGACATCCTGGACCAGTACCACGTCCATGCCACCTGGTTTGTGATCGGCAACACCGGACACCTGGATAAGGTCACCCAGATCTGGGACCGCGGCAACCAGGTGGGCCTCCATTCATACGACCACGAGTACACCTCGCTGTATGCGAGCACTGACAACTTTGTGAGCCAGATGGACAAGATCGGCCAGAGCGTCAACGGCTACCTCGGTTTCACCCCCACCATCCTGCGCTTCCCCGGAGGCAGCAACAACAGCTACGACACGGGCAACTCCGAGCAGCTCAAGCAGGCCTGCCGCGACCATGGATGGCATTACTTCGATTGGAACGTGAGCATCGGCGACTCCACGCCCACCCCCTCTCCGGTTGAGACGCTCGTGGGAAACATCGAGGAAGAGTCGGCCGACAAGCACTCCTGCTGCGTCCTCATGCACGACTCGGACGCCAAGCCCACCACGCTCGAGGCGCTGCCCCAGGTCATCGAGTACTACCAGTCGCAGGGCTACACGTTTGACGTGCTCACCGCCGACAGCTACGGGTATCACTTCTAAGCGCGTTCCGGCGGGCTTCTCGCCGCCGCGGCACCGCTCGCCATGCGGGTGAACACGCCCGCAAGCCGTTCGACATAGCTATTGGATGTTGTCATATAGTTGCCACCCTCATATAATCCCCAAGGGCGCATCGCGCGCCGTTGCATTTCTCGTCAGGGGAGGAAGTACATGAGGGTGCCCACCCGCAGCACAACCGGTTCCGACAGCCGAGTTCGTCTCCGCAGGACCGCCTGATGGCAGACGCGCAACCCGCTGCCGTCCAGACCGTATCCGCACCCACCAGGCGCGTCGTCCAACGGCGCCTCGCCACGGCCCGCGAGGTCGTGAGGATGGCGCTTCCGTTGGGGGTCATCCTGGTGGCCTACGGCCTCACCATGGGGCTGCCCAACGTCTATCCGGCCGGCTATGAGGAGCACTACTACCCCGTCTTCCTCGTCGTCTCCTTCATCAGCTACGGCGCCTCGGCGGTCATCGCCTGCTTCACGCCCAAGCTGCGCAACCTGATCACCTACTACAGCTTCCTCATAGCCGCGCTCTTCGGGATAGTAGCGGTCGTCGACCTGCTCACCCTGAAGAGCGGCGTCATGCTGCTGCCCTTCTCGCCCAGCCCCGACCGCGTGCTGCAAGCCCTGCCCAAGAACCTGGCGTCATACGGCCAGAACCTGGCCGCCTCCATGGTGCTGCTGGGCGAGGGCGTGGCCATCGGCATCGCCACCGGATTTCTCACCGGCCTGCTCATGGGCTGGTCCAAGGTCGCCAACTACTGGTTTGCGCCGCTGCTCAAGTTCATCGGCCCGGTGCCCAGCGCAGCCTGGCTCCCCATTGCCGTGGCCATCATGCCCACCAGCCGGGCCGCCGGCCTGTTTCTCATCGCCCTGGCCATCTGGTTCCCGCTCTCGCTCATGCTCTCCAGCTCCATCCGCTCGACCGACAAGCGTAAGATCGAGGCCGCCCGCGTGATGGGCGCCACCGAGGGCTACATCCTCTTCCACGTTGCCCTGCCGGCCGCCGTCCCCAGCATCTTCGACGCGCTCTTCATGGGCTTGTCCTCCAGCTTTGGCGCCCTCATCATCTCCGAGCAACTCGGCGTCAAGGCAGGCCTGGGCTGGTACATCAACTGGGCCAGCTCGTGGGGCGAGTACTACAAGGTGTTCGCCACGGTGGGCGTCTTCATCATCATCTTCTATCTGATCATGACCCTTCTCTTCAAGGTCCGCGACGCGGTCATGAAGTGGCAGCAGTCCACGGTGAGGTGGTGAGCGCATGAGCAAGAAGCTGGCAGTGGACGACAGGCCCGAGGCGCCGCTCTTCGAGCCCACCGGCACCCACGTCCTCAAGGCGGAGCACGTCACCCAGACCTTCCTCGATGACAGCGGCAACGAGACCTGGGCCATCGATGACTTCTCGCTCACCGTCTCCGGCCCCGAGGTGGTGGGCATCATCGGTCCCTCGGGCTGCGGCAAGTCCTCCTTCCTGCGCCTCGTGGTAGGCCTCGACCAGCCGCTCGCCGGCACCATCACCTTTGACGGCGAGCCGGTCAACGGGCCTGACGTGCGCCGGGCGATGGTCTTTCAGAACGCCAACCTCTTTGAGTGGCTCACGGTCGAGGAGAACATCGCCTTTGGGCTCAAGGCCAACCACCTCTACGCGGAGATGAGCTACAAGATTCCCCGCCTCATCAAGATGATGCAGCTCGAGGGCTTTGAGAACGCCTACGTGCCCCAGATCAGCGGCGGCATGGCGAGCCGCTGCGCCCTGGCCCGCACCTTCGTCCTCAATCCGGCCCTGGTCTGCTTTGACGAGCCGCTCAGCGCCCTCGACGCCTTCACCCGCGCCGCCCTCCAGGACCAGATCCTGATGATGCAGCAGCAAGCCCACACCTCGATGGTCCTCGTGACCCACGACATCGAGGAGGCCGTCTACCTCTGCGACCGGGTGGTAGTCATGTCGCCGCGCCCCGGCCGAAAGATCGGCGAGCTGGCCATCGACCTGCCCCACCCGCGCGACCGGGTGTCGGAGGAGTTTGTGGAGTACCGCCGACAGCTGCTCGACCTGCTGCATCAGGGCGGTGGCCAGAGGGGCATCTCAGCCAGCCGGGGATGAGCGTCAACCCGTGTCCCGGACGGGAGGTCAACAAAGGGCCTACGACAAGAGCACAGGCAACGAAAGGAACATCGTATGAGCGCAATGTCACGGAGAAGCTTCCTCAAACTGGGCGGCAGCATGATGGGCGCCGCCGCCCTCGGCAGCGTGATGGCGGGGTGCGGCAACACCTCGCGCGGCGCCGCCTCCACCGCTGCCACCGGCGCCTCCGGCAGCACGGCCTCCCAGAGCTCCAACCACGTCATCCTGGGCTACTGGGGCGGCACCTGCGAGATGCCCATCTACGTGGGCTATGAGAAGGGCTTCTTCAAGGACGCCGGCCTCGACGCCGAGATCGTCAAGATCACCGAGGACGTGGCCCCGCTGATGGCCACCGGCGAGCTTGACTGCTTCGAGCTCACACCCGACAAGTTCAAGCCCATGGAGCAGGGGCTCGAGTGCGTCATCATCGACTCCCTTCACTACGGCTGCCAGCAGGGCGTGTCCTCCGCCGCCTCCGGCATCAAAAGCCCGCTCGACCTGGAGGGCAAGAAGGTGGCCGCCTCCATCGGCTCCATCGCCCAGATAGCGCTGGCCGCCTCCATGGTCGACGGCGGCCTCGACCCCAGCAAGGTCAACTGGCTCACCTATAAGAACGCCCAGATGGACCAGGCCCTGGCCTCCGGCGAGATCGACTGCTTCGCGGCCTACGACCCCTGGCCCGACATCTCGCTGTCCAAGGACTCGAGCCGCGTCCGCTTCTGGTCCTGGACCTACGACGAGGGCATCAGGGACATCCTCTGCTGCTTCGTGGGACTGTCCACCAAGCGCCTGAAGGAGGCACCCGAGGTCGGCCCCATGCTCTGCCAGGGCTTCAAGCAGTCCGCCGACTGGATCCGCGCCAATCCCGAGGACGCCTGCGACCTGGCCATCAACGCCGGGTACGTGCCGGTGGGCACCGACGCCGGCTTCACCCGCGAGATGATGATCCAGGAGGTCCAGGACTACCGCTTCATCTCCGGCAACAAGGGAGAGATCGACAAGAGCTTCGCGTACATCTGGGAGATGATCGCCAAGGCCGGCGCCATGGAAGACGCCCCCAGCGACCCCGCCGAGCTCGACAAGTACATCAACGAGACCCTCTACAACCGGATGGTCGACTACCAGGGCGAGTAGCCCCTCGGCCCATCCAGGAAACCGCCTCGGTGCAGCCCGTCTCTCCTCCTCTGGGCGGGCTGCACCCCTTGAGCGGGCTGTCCAGCACGCCCGTGACGACACTGCGAGGTACTTGTGAGAGAGATCATCCTGCACAGCCTGGGCATGAGAAAGGTCCAGACCGCCTCCCTCATTCTGAGCATCGCGCTCAGCGTGATGACGCTCTTTGCCCTGGCGCTCACCTACGGGGGCGTCCAGCAGGGCGTGGCCATGAACGAGCAGCGCTCGGGCGCCGAGCTGATGGCGGTCCCCCGCGGTGCCGCCGATGAGATCTCGGACACCTCGCTGCTGTTCACCGGCACGCCGGCCTCCATCTACGTGCCCTCCTCGGAGTCGGCGCGCATCGCCAGCCTGCCCGGCGTCGCCCGCACCACCGACCGCTTCTACAGCCAGTCGCTGGGGGGCGGCTGCTGCTCAGTAGGCGGCGACATGCGCATCGTAGGCGTGGACTTTGGCACCGACTGGACCATCCAGCCCTTTGCGCACGTCGACCTCTCAGGCGGCCTTGGCTCCGGCAACGTCATTCTCGGATCCACCGTGGGCGGCGACGTGGGCGGCACCATCACCCTCCTGGGACGCACTTACACGATTGTCGACAAGCTCGAGGCGAGCGGCTCGGACCTGGACAGCTCGATCCTGCTCGACATCGGCGAGGCTCGTGCCGCCTCAGAGGCCTCGACCGGGCTGTCCTACCTCTGGAGCAAGTACGGCGCCGCCTCTGACCTGGTCTCCTCGGTGCTCATCGACATCGACGACTCGCTCGACAAGACCGCCCTCGACCAGCTTGAGAACCGCATCGAGGGCGGCGGCACCCTCACCGTCATCGAGCGCGCCAGCGCCGTGGCGCAGGCGCAGTCGTCGCTCTCCACGGTCTTCTCGATCCTCTTGGCGGTGTGCGTCATCATGTTTGCCTCCACCCTGCTGCAGCTCTTTGCCCGCTTCTACTCCTGCGTCTGGGAGCGAAAGAGCGAGCTGGCCCTCTACCGCGCGGTGGGTGCCACCGGCCGGCAGCTGCGCCAGCTCATCGGCGGCGAGCTGGCCATCATCACCGGCCTCGGCCTGGTTGCGGGCTTCGCCGCGGGCGCGGCCTTCTACACGGTGCTTCTGCAGCAGCTGCAGGAGAGCCAGGCCTTCATGTTCATCGGGCTTTCGCCGGCGATGGTCGCCCTCATCGTGATTCTGCTGGCGGCAATCTTCGGGCTGCTCGGCATCGCCGCCATCGCCATGCCGTTCTCGCAGCTCTCAAAGCTCGACCCCTCGCTGGCCATGCAGCAGAGCGACATCGATTAAGGGGGCGCCAAAGCCATGGACACGCACACCATCGAAGCTCGCGGCCTGGGACGCTCCTTCGGCGACCAGGTCGTCATCGAGAATACTTCCTTCACCGCCCAGTCCGGAATGGCGGTGGCCCTCACCTCGCCCTCGGGGTCCGGCAAGTCGACCCTGCTCTCCATGCTCGGCCTGCTGCTCACCCCCACCTCCGGAGAGGTGCTGGTGGACGGGGTGTCCACCAAGGGGGTGGGCGACGCCCAGCTGGCAGCGATGCGCAGTCGAACCTTTGGGTTCATCTTCCAGCACACCCAGCTCATCGGGTCGCTCAGGGCTTGGGAGAACGTGGCGGTGCCAGCCCGCTTCGTCAAGCACCCGGCCTTCGACCCCAAGGAGCGGTCGCAGGAGCTGCTCGAGCGCTTTGGCCTGGGCGAGCGCCTCTACCACTACCCGCATCAGCTCTCCGTGGGCCAGAAGCGCCGCATCGCCGCAGCCCGGGCGCTGCTGCTCGACCCGCCCATCCTGATTGCCGACGAGCCCACCAACGACCTCGACGCGGAGAGCGCCGGCAGCGTCACCGAGATGCTCTTTCAGCACGCCCGCCAGGGCGGCATCCTGCTCTACGCAAGCCACGACCAGGCGCTGGTAGGCAGGGCGGACCTGGTGCTTCGCCTGACAGGGCGCACTTTCACCGCCTAACGCCGCGTCATTCGCTATTATCTGCTGCAGACAACGGTCGTTCCGAGGAGGGCCCCATTGTGAAGACCACTACCTGGCGTGCACTCAGCATCCTTATCGCCTGCTTGATGGGCTGCATCATGTTCCTCTCCGTCAAGATGGGAGGATGCCCGGGCACCATCGCCACCGCCGACGGCGGAACGGTTCCCATGCACTGCCGCTACACCTTCATCGCGGTCGGGTGGATCGGGCTTGCCGGTCTCATCGCCACGGTCGTCGAGATGGTCCTCTGCGCCCCCACCAAGTGCGGCCGCCGCGCCGCCGCCCTCATCACCTGGGCGATCCTGCTCGCCGTCGTGCTCGTGGTCTCGCCGGCGGGCATCGGGCTCTGCGCCAACACCGCCATGCACTGCCACTTCACCGCCCGCGGGGTGTATGCCGTGAGCGCCATCATCGCCGTGCTCGCCCTTATCCAGCTCATCTTCTCCGACCCGGACAAGGCCGACCTGCCCAAGAAGAGCCTCTAGCCCCCGACTGTGTCAACGTTGAC
>OMWF01000226.1 GCA_900314665.1 uncultured Actinomycetes bacterium | reverse complement strand
AGCCATCCCCTCTTGCCACCCGCTGTCCCACAAGCGCCACCGACCCCCGTTTTGCCAGGTAGGTTGCTACATGGATATGCGCGGGGCACTCGAGGCCTGCAAGCCGCATCTGGATGGGCGAGCGCAGCAGGGCGGACGGCGGGCAAAACGCCGCCTCAAACGGGCGGCAGCGCGGCCTGCGGCATCCGCGAGGGCAGCGGACCGGGCCCGGGCAAATTGCCCCTTGCCCCCATTACCTTGACTCTCCGCGCCCCCTCAGGCCTGCTCGGGGATGGGCGGCCAGGTACTCCTCGCGGATGTGGGTGCGGTCGACGTGGGTATAGATCTGGGTGGTGGCGATGTCGCTGTGGCCGAGCATGTCCTGCAGCGCCCGCAGGTCGGCGCCGCCTGCCAGCATGTGCGTGGCAAAGGAGTGCCGGAGGGTGTGGGGGTGCAGGTCCTCGAGCCCCACTTGACGCCCGTAGCGGGCCACCAGGCCGTGCACCGCCTGGCGTGTGATGCGTCCTCCGCGGACGTTGAGAAAGACGGCCGAGGGGTCCTGGGGCCGCCCGTTCTTGGTGCGCAGGAGTCCCCGGCCCTGCTCGAGATAGGCCTCGAGGGCGAGCTCGGCCATGCCGGAGACGGGCACCAGCCGCTCCTTGCTCCCCTTGCCAAAGACCCGCAGCAGCCCTTGGTCGAGCTCGAGCCGGGCCAGGTCGAGGCCGGTCAGCTCGGAGACGCGCAGCCCGCATCCATAGAGCACCTCAAGGATGGCGCGGTCGCGCAGGCCCACCGGGCCCTCTGGGAACGGCTGGGAGAGCAGCTGATCGACCTGCTCGATGGTGAGCACGTCAGGCAGCCGATCCGGCACCTTGGGCAGGCCCATCTGGGCGGTGGGGTGGTTCTCGGTCAGGCCCTCTCGCACCAGGAACCGATGAAAGCCCTTCACCGCCGCCATGTGCTGCTCGATGCTGGCAGGCGCCAGGCCGGCCTCCGCCAGGCTCGCCAGGTAGCCCACGATGTGGTCGCGGCTCACCTCGTCAGGGGCGCAGACCCCCAGGCTCGCGAGAAACGCCAGGTAGCCGTCGATATCGCGGCCGTACGCCTCGACCGTGGCGGGCGAGCTCCCCCGCTCTACCGCGAGATACGAGAGGTACTCGGCACGCCCCTGCTGGAGGGACGTGAGCGGAGGCTGGGGCTGTGCGGGGCGCGGCACGGCGACGCTCAGCCCCGGTCGCCCATCCGCCGCACGATGGCCAAGGCCAGCTGGCAGGTGCCGATAAGATCGCCGACGGCGAGGTGCTCGGTGGTGGTGTGGAAATCGGTCATGCCGGTGCCCAGCACCAGCGGCACGCACCCCTTGGACCCCAGCACGTTGGCATCGGACCCGCCGAGCGAGATGAGGGTGTTGAACGCGAACCCGCAGGATGCGGCGGCATCGCGCAGCACCTGCACGGCGGGATGGTCCTCGGGGATGTCGTAGCCGTCGTACTCCTTGGTCCAAGCCACCTCGACGGACCCGCCGCGGGCGGCCGCCGCCTGGTCGCAGGCCTGCTGGATGCGGTCCTTGACGCCCATGACGCTGAGGGGCTCAAGCGAGCGGCACTCGCCGGTGATGACGGCCTGGGCAGCCACCACGTTGTCCGCCGTCCCACCGCTGATGGTCCCCACGTTGGCGCAGGTCCGCTGGTCAAGGCGGCCAAGCGGCATGTGGGCGATGGCGTCGGCGGCCATCTGGATGGCGGAGATTCCCGCCTCCGGACAGACCCCGGCGTGCGCCGCCTTGCCGGTGAAGGTGGCCGTAAAGACGTAGTGGGTGGGGGCAGCCAGGGTCACGGTGCCGGGATGCTCGGAGTCGTCGAGCACAAAGCACGGCTCGCCCCCCTCGAAGAGGTCTGCCGAGACCGCCCGGCTGCCGAGCAGGCCGATCTCCTCGCCCACGGTGAGAATGCCCACCACGGTGGGGTGCGGCTCGTCGCACTCGGCGAGGCTGCGCATCAGCTCGATGATGGAGGCCACCCCCACCTTGTCGTCGCCGCCCAGCACGGTGGTGCCGTCCGACCAGATGACCCCGTCCCTTATCTGCGGGTTGACGCCGGTGCAGGGCTCGACGCTATCCATGTGGGCGTCGAAGAAAACCTTGCCGGGGAGCGTGCCGGGGAGCGTGGCGATGAGATTGCCCGTGTCCGAGCCGGTCTGCTCGCGCGTGTCGTCCTCAACCACCGTGCAGCCGGCCGCCTCCAGCTCGCGTCGGCAGTAGGCGGCCACCGGAGCCTCGTGTAGCGACGGGCATCCGATCCTGACCAGGTCCAGGAAGGTGGAGAGCAAACGGTCCTCGTTCATGGAGCGCTCCTCTGGTTGAACGGGACGCGCGGCCCGCAGGCCGCGCGTCCGGTGTGGGATAGGTTGAACCTGCAGGTGAAGCCTACTGCTCCGCGGCCACCCCGTCGCGCTCGTCGCGCAGCTTGGCGGCGGCGCCCACGAAGTCGCGGAACAGCGGGTGGGGACGGGTGGGGCGGCTCTTGAACTCGGGGTGGGCCTGGGTGGCCACAAACCAGCGCTTGTCGGGCAGCTCCACCATCTCGACCAGGCGGCCGTCGGGGGAGACGCCGGAGATGACCATGCCCGCCTGCTCGAGCACCTCTCGATAGGCGTTGTTGACCTCGTAGCGGTGGCGATGGCGCTCGTAGATCAGCTCCGAGCCGTAGGTGGCGGCGGCTTGGGTGCCGGACACGACCTTGCAGGGGTACGCGCCCAGGCGCATGGTGCCGCCCTTGTCCTCGATGTCCTCCTGGTCGGGCATGATGTGGATGACGGGGTTCTCGGTCGTCTCATCGAACTCGGAGGAGTTGGCGTTTGCCAGGCCGACCACGTTGCGGGCGAACTCTACCACGGTCGCCTGCAGGCCGAGGCAGATGCCCAGGAAGGGAATGTCGTGCTCGCGGGCGTAGCGGACCGCGTTGACCTTGCCGCCAAAGGCGCGGGCCCCAAAGCCGCCGGGCACCAGGATGCCGTCCATGTGCTCGAGGTCGGCGGCGATGTCGGAATCCTCGCCATCGACCAGGTGCACGTTGACCTTGCGGTCATGGAAGACGCCGGCGTGCTTGAGGGCCTCGGTGACCGAGAGGTAGGCGTCAGGCAGCGAGACGTACTTGCCCACCACGGCGATGTCGACGGGCTTGGTCACCGAGTGGTTGCGCTCGACGAAGTCGTTCCAGCTCGAGAGGTCGATATGGCCCTCGGGCAGGCCCAGCTTGGCCAGCACCATCTCGTCCAGGCGCTGCTCGTGCAGGGCGAGGGGCACGTCGTAGATGCTGGGCAGGTCGACGTTGGAGAGGACCTCCTCCGGAGCCACGTCGCAGAACTGGGCGATCTTGGCGCGGACCTTGTCGTCGATCTCGTGGTCGGAGCGGCAGACGATGAAGTCGGGCTGCACGCCCATGGAGCGAAGCTCCTTGACGGAGTGCTGAGTGGGCTTGGTCTTGACCTCGTGGGCGGCGGCGATGTAGGGCACCAGGGTCACGTGGATGATGACGCAGTTGCCCGGCCCGAGCTCCTTGCGGTACTGGCGGACGGCCTCGACGAAGGGCTGTCCCTCGATGTCGCCGATGGTGCCGCCGATCTCATGAATCACGATGTGGGCCTGGCTCTGCTCGCCCACCCGGCGGATGCGGTCCTTGATGGCGTTGGTGACGTGCGGGATGACCTGCACGGTGCCGCCCAAGAAGTCGCCGCGGCGCTCACGGGCGATAAGCGACTGGTAGATAGAGCCCTGCGTGAAGTTGGCCTCGCGGGTCAGGCTCTCGTCGATGAAGCGCTCGTAGTGACCGAGGTCGAGGTCGGTCTCGGCGCCATCGTCGGTGACGAAGACCTCGCCGTGCTGGAAGGGGCTCATGGTGCCGGGGTCCACGTTGAGATAGGGATCCATCTTCTGCATGGTGACCTTGTAGCCCCGTGCCTTGAGCAGACGGCCGAGCGATGCCGCCGTGATGCCCTTCCCCAACGATGAAACCACTCCGCCGGTTACGAATACGTGCTTAGCCGTAGCCTTGCCCATTCCTGCCGCCTTCCCGAGATGCGCGCTGCCTGACAGTTCTCGGGTTTCCATTGTAAGCCGGCGGGAGGGCTTGCGGGGCGACGTCCTCAAAGCAGCCTCGGGTCACTCGGTGCCCGGCCGCGTCGGCGCCCGTCATGCGGGCGCCCGCCCGAGAAGCGACGGGAGGCGCGCGCGAGGGCGGGCGCCTCCCGTCGCAACGGGACGCGCCTGCGATTACAAGAACGAACGCGACGCGACCGTCTGCGCCAATTGCGGCACCAGGTTGGACATCTTCAAGTCCGAGGTCCCTCCCCCGCCTCCTCCCCCCGCCGCCAGGCATGTCAGGGCCGAGATGAACGATGCCGGCCGCATGGGCATTCCCGTGCGACCGGCATCCTATTGCGACCTGTCTAACAGCCGTCCAGGGTTCTGACCCTCGCGAGTCCCAAACTCTGCGACCGCCTACCACTGGCGATACGACTTGAGAGTCTCCCCCGCCTCGATTGTGGCTCCCATTGCCACAAACTCGCCGATGGGAGGGTTGCCCGCCTCCTCGGCCGCCTTGCGCGCCAGCGTGGTGAAGAGGCCGTAGCGCTTCTCCTCGGCAAGCTCCGTGTAGGCGGAGTCGACGTCATCGCGCCTCGGCAGCGGCACATCCTGCTCGACCAGGATGTCCTGCACCCGCTTGATGTCCACGTCGTGCAGGCCCGTGCCCTGCTCGAGGGCCACCGCCGCCGCCACGCCTGCCGCCTGCCCGGTACCCACGCACTGCGGAATCAGGTTGAGCCAGTCGATGGCCACCGCGTCCGCTGACATGTGCCGGCCCGGGGCCAGCAGCCCCTCCACCCCGCGGGGCAGGATGGCGCGGTAGGGAATCTCCACCGGCCCGCAGTCGTTGATCTGGCAGATGGTGCTGTGCCAGGCGATGACGTCCTCGAAGCGCCGGGCAAAGGCAAAGTCCCCGGCGTTCATCAGGTACTCGCCGTTCAGGCGCCGGCTGCAGCGGCACCCCAGCTGGGGCGCGATGTCGTAGAGGTAGGCGTTCCGGAAGGCGACGGGGACGCACTCCCGCAGGTACTCGAGGACCGCTCGCATGGTGGTGCGGGTGCTCACCTCGGTTGAGGTCTGGTCCTCGATGCAGGTGCAGTCCCGGTCGCGATGCCAGTTGTTGATCCAGCAGATGGTGTTGTCGTTGGTGGGCAGCGGGACGCAGCGGAAGCCGGCGATGCGCTGCAGCCCGCCGCGCAAGGCCTGGAAGGCGTCCGGGTGGGCGCGCTTCCACTGGTCGTAGACGTCCCAGTTGATACCGCCGATGCGCCAGACCAGGGCCGTTGTCGAGGAGCGGGTCTCCTCGTCGGCCAGGTTGAAGAAGGGCGTCCCCGTCTGGCTGTAGAGGTCGCCGTCACCGGTGGCGTCGATGACCGCCTTGGCCTTGATGGCCTTACGCCCCTCCTTGCTCTCAAAGACCACGCCGCGCACCGCATGGTCCTCCATGATGGGCCGCACGCCCAGGGTGTGGTAGATGACCTTGATGGCGTCGGCGTGCTCCGCCAGCATCTGGTCCATCTCGATCTTGAGCTGGTTGGGCTCGAAATACACCGAGCGCACCAGGCGCTGGGGCGACTCCGTGCTGCGGCTCACCGTGTCGTGGGTGGACAGCCATGAGTCGATGAGCGCCGGGTCCTCGCATCCCACCTGGTCGCCCTCGGGCCCCAGCACTGCGCCGGGCACCTTCTTGAGGCGCGAGAACCACTCCTCCTGCAGCCCTCGCACGTACTGCATGTTGTACCATGAGAGCTTAGGCACCATGATGACGTAGCCGCCGGTGACGTCGCCGCCGCAGTATCCGTATCGCTCCAGCAAGATGATGTTCTTGAGACCCGCGCGGGCCGCAGCGATGGCGGCGGAATGGCCGGCTGCGCCTCCGCCCACCACCAGCAGGTCGCACTCCGCGTACACCGGCACCTCGCGCGCCGGCTCCTGGTACACCTCGGCCATGGTCTGCCTCCTTCAGTCTTCGCCTGCCGCACACCGTCGGCCAGGCGCCTGTATCGCACTTGTCATCAGCCTGCATTCTAGCGGGCGCCCTCTCCGCCCCCGAGCCCCGACCGCCCCGGTTCCAGAATCGGAAACCAACGTGCCAAGGCGTCAACGGTCGTGCTTCTCGCCTGCCGCCCGGGCGCTGACGCACGGCTGAGCGCCGCCGGCAACCCCCTGCGCCGCTCCCCCAAAGCGTCCGCCAAACACACGCGCTACGATGGACTTTCCATGAAAACGCAAGTAAGACGGCGCAGGCCGCCTGTCGACAGGAGCCTCGTGGACGATCGTCGCAACCAGAACCAGCCGAGAAGCCCTCAGCGCCAGAGTCCCGAGGAGCGCCGGAGCGCCGCGCGACACGAGTGGCGCCGGCCCACCCCCCGCCGCGCCACGCGGGTCGCGGAACGTGGGCGGCTGCAGCCTCGGCCCTCCGCGCCGCAGCCGGCGCCGCGCCCGGCACCCGCCAGCAGCGCCGCTCCCGCCGCCCCGCAAGAGCACGCCTCCTCCCGGGCCGGCGTGGCCCGAGCCACGGTCACAATGAGCACCGCCACCCTGACCTCGCGCATCACCGGCTTCATACGCACCTGGGCCATGGCCTTCGCCCTGGGCAACACGGTGCTCACCTCGTCCTACCAGATCGCCAACAACCTGCCCACCACCCTTTTTGACCTGGTGGCGGGCGGTGTGCTCTCGGCCGCCTTCCTGCCGGTCTACCTGACGCTCAAAAACCGTGAGGGCGAGCGGCGCTCAAACGAGTACGCCAGCACCCTCATGACCCTGGCGGTCATCGGCCTGGCGGTCATCAGCGCGCTGGCCATGGTCTTTGCCCCGCAGCTCATCTGGACCCAGACCTTCCTCACCACCGGCACCATCGACACCAGCCAGGCCGTCTGGTTCTTTAGGTTTTTTGCCATCCAGATCCTCTTCTACATCATCGGCGCCATCACCGAAGCGCTGCTCAACGCCAACCGCGAGTACCTCTGGCCCGCCGCCGCGCCCATCTTCAACAACCTGGTGGTCATCGTCACCATGTTCGGGTACGTGCCCATCTCGGCCGCGCATCCCCAGGCGGCGCTTATCTGGCTGGCCGTGGGAACCTCGCTCGGCGTAGCGGCCCAGGTGTTCATCCAGGTGCCCGCCCTCAGACGCTGCGGCATCCACCTGCGCCCCCGCTTTGACGTCCACGACCCGGCCATCCGCGAGATGCTGCGCCTGGCCGTGCCCGCCTTCATCTTCACCGCCGTCAACTTTGTGGGCGTCTCGGTGCAGAACGCCTTTGCCATGAGCGCCGCCGCCAACGGCCCCTCGACCCTCTCCTACGCGCGCATGTGGTACCAGTTCCCGTACGGCGTCATCAGCGTGGCGCTCACCACCGCCATGTTCACCGAGATGGCCGACAACATCTCCCGCCGCAACTGGGGCGAGTTCAAGGAGAACGTGGTCCGGGGAGTCTCCTCCACCTTCACGCTCATCATCCCCATGGCGTTCATGCTCATCGCCTGCGCCGAGCCCCTCATCATGCTCTACCGGGCTGGCGCCTTTACCCAGAGCGACGTCCATCAGGTGGCCGTGGTGCTGCGCTTCTGGGCCCTCGCGCTGCCGTTCTTCTCGGTCTACATGTACCTCTACCGGGCCTTCTCGTCGTTACGCGATCTTAAGACCGTGACCGTCGTGGACGTGGTGTGCCGGGCCATCCAGATTCCGACCTATGCCATCCTCGTCTCCGGCATCGGCAGCTGGAAGGGCATCGGGCTGGCCGGCATCGCGGTCGGAGACGCCGTGTTCTATGCGGTGATGTTCTTCATCCTGACAGCCATCCTGAACAAGCGCGTGGGCGGTCTCGCCCTGCGGCGCGTGGGAGTGGCCGCCCTCAAGTCGAGCCTCGGCGGCATTGCCGGCGCGGTCGTCGCGTACGCTCTCGTCACCCTGCTGGGAACCGGCACCAGCATCGGGCATGCCTTCGTCATCCTGGTCGTCGCCGGCATCGCAGGCGTGGTCGTCGCCTACGGCATCTGCATGGCACTCAAAGCCGAGGGCGCCGGAGCCATGAAGCGGCTCGCCGACCGGCTCTTGGGCAAGCTGCGCCGCCGCTGAGGGCTGTCCCGCTGCGCGGAGCCGCAGTCCCCCGGCCTCACTCCCCGCTGCCACCGTCGCAAATGCAACAAAACGCGAAGATTCTCAAACTCGGCGGCTCCGCCCTGACGCAAATGTAACGTAACGCGGAGTTTTTCAGCCCCTCAACCCGTCAGGGAGGACTCCGTAGACGTCGTCGGCGATGCGAATCCTGGGCTTTTGTCGGGAGCGCTCATCGGCAGACCTTCCCCGCCCGGACTCGAGGGATGCTATCCGCGTGCGCGCTCCAGCAGCTCGCGGGCGTGCTCCAGGGATGCGTGACTCACCTCGCCGGAGAGCATGCGGGCGATCTCCGCCTCGCGGGAGTCGCCTTCGACCTCAGTGAGCACCGTGGCGGGCATGCCGCCCTCGCCGCTCACCTTGCTGACCACAACCTGCTTGGCGGCGTGAACCGCAATCTGGGCCAGGTGTGTGACCACGATCACCTGATGGCTTTTTGCCAGCTGGGCGAGGCGCTCTCCCACCGCCACCGCGGTGGCGCCGCCGATGCCGGCGTCAATCTCATCAAAGATGAGGGTGGGCTTGCTCGCCTCGGCCGATACCGTTCCCCGCAGGGCGAGCATCACCCGGGAGAGCTCGCCGCCCGAGGCGATCTTTGCCAGCGGCCGGCAAGCAAGGCCGGGGCCAGCGGCGTAAAGCAGCTCCACCCGCTCGGGGCCGGCTTGGGTCCACTGCGACCGAGGCAGCTCGGTGAGGTCCATCTCAAAGCGGGCGCCAGCCATCTGCAGATCGGCTACCGCCTCGGCAAGCGCCGCGGCAAACCCCGGCGCCGCCTGCCTCCTTACCTGCATGAGGGCGCGCGCCGCTTGCGTAAGCTCGTGCTCGGCGGCGTCGCGCTCGCGCGTGGCTGCGACAAGGCGCTCGCTCGAGTCCTCCACCCCGGCCACGGTGGCCCGTGCTGCCGCCAAGCGCGCAAAGACGTCTTCCATGCGCGGCCCGTAGCGCTTGCGCAGCCCCTCGAGTGCGCCGAGCCGGTCCAGATGCTCCTCCAACAGCCGTGGGTCGAACTCGATGCCGTCCCGGTACGAACGCAGGTCGCCCGCCGCATCCTCAGCCTGCGCCGCCGCCGACTCCAGCAGCTCGGCCGTGCCCGCCAAGGCCGGGTCGATGTCGGCGAGCTGCCGCACCTGCTGGGCGGCCTGAGCCAGGGCGTCCACCGCACCGCCGTCACGGCGCAGGTCGGAAAGCGCCGCGGAGACGCCCTGCGCCAGCTCCTCGGCGTGCTGCAGGGCCGGCAGCTCGGCCGTGAGCTGCTCCTCCTCCCCCTCCTGGGGGTCGACCTGCTCGATCTGCTCGATGGTGAAGCGGGCCACGTCGAGGTCGGCGGCGCTGGCCTGGGAGGCGGCCACCACCTGGTCGAGAGCGCGCTGGGCCTGGTTGGCGGCGGCAAGCGCCGCGCGGTAGGAGGACAGCGCGTCGCGCGCCTCGGCGCCCGCCCATCCGTCAAGGTAGGAGGCGTGCGAGGCGGGGTCGAGCAGCGTCTGGTGCTCGTGTTGGCCGCAGAGCTCCAGCAGCGGCCTCACCTGGGAGGCCAGCTGACGCACCGGGGCCATGGCTCCGTCCACCGTGCAGCGGCTGCGGCCATCGGCCCCCACCCGCCGGCTCACCACCAGCTCGTCATCGCCTTCCGCATTCGCCGGCAGCCCCACGAAGCGGGCCTCCACCACGGCCTCCTTCTGCCCCTCGCGCACCGCCGAGCTGTCAGCGCGGTCGCCGGCCAGCAGCTTGGCCGCCCCCAGCAGCGCCGACTTGCCCGCGCCCGTCTCGCCCGAGAGCACGGTGAGGCCCGGTGCCGGCCTCAGCACCGCATCCTCGATCAGGGCCAGGTTGCGAACGTGGAGCTCATCGATCATCGGTGCTTGCCCTCCTCGAAGCCGGCCCCGTATCCTAGGGCGCCGGCCCGGCCGGTGCCGTTGAAGAAGACCCCGGCGATGTCGGCGAAGAAGCGCTCTCCGTCCTTGCCCAGCAGGATCACGTCGCCCGGCCCGCGTTCGACCCGCACGGTCAGAGGGGCTACCGGGTTCTTAACCTGAACGCCGTCGGTGTAGATGGAAGGGACGCCCCGGTAGCTCATCTCCGGCTTGAGCACCACCACATCCTGCGGGCCGGTGACGATGGCGCGGGCGGAGAGGGTGTGGGGCGCAAGCGGGGTGACGATGAGGCCGTTGTGGCCAGGTGCCACCAGGGGCCCGCCGGCGGAAAGAGAGTAGGCGGTGGAGCCGGTGGCGGTGGAGACGATCATGCCGTCGCCGCGCAGATGCGCCACGTGCACCTGATCGATATAGAGGTCAAAATCGACGATCTTTCCGGACGACCCGCAGGTGACGGCCATCTCGTTCAGTCCAAAGAGGTGCACGGGAGGGGCCGCCTCGCCGTAGTCGATGGCGATCTGCAAGGTGGTTCGGCGCTGCACGGGCAGCTCGCCGGCCATCGCCTGGACGAGTGGGCCGATCAGGTCGTCGCCCGGCGATCCGGTGAGAAACCCCAGCGTGCCAAAGTCGTACCCCAAGATGGGCACGCCCGAGAAGCCGAGCAGGTTGGCGCAGCGCAGGATGGTCCCGTCCCCGCCGATGGCGATGGCCAAGTCGTAGCCGACCGGTCCGGTGCCGTCGGGACGGGCCACGCCGGGCACCTCGCCGCCATGCTTGGAAGCCACCACATAGCCGTGGTTGTGCTCGCCAAGCCACTGGCAGATGGCGTCGACCGCATGCTCGGCCTCGTGTCCGTGCTCGTTGTGGACAATCAGAACCCGCATCGAGACACCCCTTCCCGTCAGCGCCCAAAGCGCCGATGCGCCTGCGCCACCACGTGTGCGACGTCAAGGTCCGCCGGCCGGCCGTCCTTGGTCGCGAGCAGCAGGAACTCCATATTACCCTCGGGTCCCAAGATGGGCGAGCAGCCCAGCCGCCGACAGGCGAGCCCCAGCCCCGAGCACGCCTCGATGACGCGCTCTATGACCATCGCATGCGTGGCCGCGTCCTGCACCACCCCGTGCCGACCCACCAGCTCCGGCGGCGCCTCAAACTGGGGCTTGATGAGGGTGATGAGGTGCCCCCCGCTCTTGAGCAGCTGGGCCACCACCGGCAGGATGCTCGCCAGGCGGATAAAGGAGACGTCCGAGACAGCCAGGTCAAACGGCCCGCCCAGCGAGGCGGGGTCGGCCTGTCGGATGTTGGTGCGCTCGAAGACGGTCACCCGCTTGTCCGTGCGCAGGCTCCAGGCGAGCTGCCCGTAGCCCACGTCGACCGCGGTGACCGCGGCCGCCCCGGCCTTGAGCAGGCAGTCGGTAAAGCCGCCGGTAGAAGCTCCTATGTCAATGCAGTTCAAACCCGAGGGGTCAAATGAGAAGGCGTCCAAGGCGCCAGCCAGCTTCTCTCCCCCGCGGGAGACGAAGCGCCCCTTGACGGGCATAT
Organism: uncultured Actinomycetes bacterium; assembly: GCA_900314665.1. Classification (GTDB taxonomy): domain Bacteria; phylum Actinomycetota; class Coriobacteriia; order Coriobacteriales; family RUG033; genus RUG033. Next base: position 182 of record OMWF01000226.1, on the reverse strand, counting down.
GGATCGGGGTGTCCAGGGGTACCAGCTCGCCCCCGGTCTTGGCCTTGCGGTTTCCCAGCGAGACCTCGCCGGCAATGATGGCGCGCTGCGCCTCATCGCGGGTGTCCGCCAGGCCGCGAGCGACCAGCAGGTCATCAACGCGTATCGTGCGCCTGCCCATGTCAGCCGCGCGCGCCCAGCGT
>OMWF01000256.1 GCA_900314665.1 uncultured Actinomycetes bacterium | reverse complement strand
TTATGCAAATATACTATACGTAAGTTAATAAAAGAGCTGGTAGATGAGCTTGTCAGTCGCCCATGGCCCAAGTGGCAACGGAGGGCTGCACCTCGTCGGCGATGCATGAAGGCATGTGACAGGGCTCTGAAAAAATGTGTACGAATGGAGGCTTCCGAGAATGAAACCCGGAACAACTGTGAAACTCGTATATACGGGCACGCTCGATGATGGAACGGTCTTCGGCGTTGCCACCGAGGAGCAGCCCATGGAGTTCCAGACCGGCATGGACCTCACCATCCCCGGATTTGAAAAAGAGATTCTGGAGATGAGCGAGGTGGGCGAGGAGCGCACCTTCACGGTCAATTGCTACGATGCCTACGGTGAGTACCACGAGGAGTTCATCCAGGAGGTTCCCAAGGAGAACATCCCCATGTCCGTCAAGGTGGGTAAGCGCATCTGGATGTTTGATGATGACGGCAATAAGTTCCCGGTCACGGTCATGGAGGTCAAGGACCAGACGGTTGTCTTTGACATGAACCACCCGCTGGCAGGTAAGGACCTCACCTTCAACGTCAAGATCCTTGAGCTTCAGGATGCCCCCGAGAACTTTGTCACGGCGGCTGAGAAGCAACAGGAGCTTGATCGCCAGGCGCAGCTCCTTGGCATCAACAACGGGCAAGAGAGCGGCACCAACACCATCATGCTTTAAGCGCTTCCTCTGACAGAGGCAACGCAACGAAGAAGGGGCCCTCGGGCCCCTTCTTCGTTGCAGCGATTGGATGAGGTGGGAACGGCTCTGCAAGCGCCTAGTACAGCGGGACGAAGCCCTCCTTGTCGGCATCGATGGCGCGGGCCACCTCGGAGCTGACGTCTCCGTAGCGCACATACTCGACGTCATCGGTGCGGCGAATCATGGCGTTCTCCATGATCTCATTGAGCGCCTTGACCTTGAGGGCGTACTCAGTCAGTCCTTGCAGGCGTCCGTCCTGCTCGATTCTCTGGCGCTTATAGGCCTTCTCCTGGATGGAGTCTCCGGGGATGACGGCATAGTAGTCCTCGGCCTCGAGCGTGTAGTGACGGCTGTCTGCATATGCCTCGAGGGCTGAGTCCTCCCTCATGCTCTCGATCGTGCGCTGCTCGAGGTCACGGTCGATTTGCTCGGGGGTGGTGTTGCGCTGCTGGCAGAACTGCTCGAGGGTCATGCCGTTGCGCCGTATCATATCGTCAAAACGCAGGTGGGCATCGTAGATGGCGTTCTGGACAACATCCTGAGGAAGCTCCTCGACCAGGCGCGTGGCCAGCTCCCTGCAGATGGCGTCCTGGTCGGCGAGCTTTTGCGCCTCGCGGTTGTCCTTATACATGTTGAAGCGGATGAAGGCCATGAGCTGTTCGACCGTGTCGATGCCCTCGACATGCTGCTTGATCCAAGCATCGGTCATTCTGGGCTTCTCGCCGTTCTTGCAGACGTTGAGTTCGAGCCAGCGCACGGCCTGCGCCCGGATGTCCTCCTCAGGAATACGGACCTCAGGAGATGTGACATAGACCGGGTCGTAAGAAGTCAGTGTGAAGCGATTGTTGGCCATAGATGCCCCTCTCGTGTTCGATTTGCTTCTGAGATTATGCATCATTCGCGCGTACAAAGGAAAGCAAACGCCTCTTTCATGCACAGTTATGGACTCCAAGGGGGCGCAGATTGAGAGGTGGGGGAGAGCGGCTTGAATCCCACCGGCTCATACTCGAGGATGAGCGGCAATCTGTGTCGAAAAAACATTATCCATTGAAAAAGATAAAGAGTATGAGTTGCGGGATTAATATCGTAAAACGTGCAGATAAAAGACTCATACTTGGACCAGTCGCAAACCTAAAAGTAATTATGTTCTAGATAGATTAATGAATCGGTGCGGACCGATGCCGTTTTGGCGCCCAGGTTGTTATTATTTAGAACGTTAGGGCTCGAAATGCGCTTGTTGCCCCAGACACCTTCAAGCGTATGAGGGACCCCAAACTTTCTAGTTTCTCTACTACGAAAGGAAGGTACGAAATGGCTTATGGCAAGCAATGGAGGACTGAGCTTGCAGACGGGACGGTCGTAACCCGTTCCAACACGTGGTCTCCTCCGGGATCTCACCCCGTTGGATACGGCGTCAAGGTTGTCACCAAGGACAACAAGCTGATCCGTGTTGAGGGCGATGACGACAACCCCATTACCAAGGGCCGCGTTAACGCCATGAACCTCGCTCTTCGTGAGTACACGCACAGCCCCAACCGCATCGTCTATCCTATGAAGCGTGCCGTTGAGGACCGCGGTAAGGATAAGTGGGAGCGCACCACTTGGGACGAGGCCATCGACACCATCTGCGAGAAGGTTCGCTACTTCCAGAACACCTACGGCCCCGAGTCGATCGTGTGCTTTGGTGGTACCGGCCGTGAGGCGTGCATTTACTACTACGCCCTCACCTTCTCCGTGCTGCAGTCGCCCAACTGCTGCTACACGCAGTCCGGCTGGTCCTGCTACGGCCCGCGCTGCTCCATCGCAGACTATGTCCTGGGCGCTGGCTACCCCGAGCTCGACTATGCTGGCCACCTGCCTGGCTCGTACCAGGACCCGCGTTACACGCTGTCCAAGTACGTGGTTGTCTGGGGCAAGGAGCCGCTTCCCTCCAACGGTGACGGCTTCTTTGGTCACTGCCTCGTCGATATGATGAAGCTTGGCTCCAAGATCATCTCCATCGATCCGCGCATCACCTGGGTCGGCGCTCGCAACGGCAACATCAACGTGCAGCTGCGTCCGCAGACCGACACCGCTCTCGCCCTGGCCATCATCAACCTGATGTTCCAGAACGACGAGTATGACCATGACTTCGTCGAGCGCTGGATCTACGGCGTCGACGAGCTCAAGGCCCGCGCTGCCGAGTACCCGGTGGACAAGGTCGCCGAGATCACGACCGTCCCCGCCGAGACCATCGAGCGCGTCGCTCACATCATCGGCACCGAGCGCCCCATCGGCTTCGCTTGGGGCCTGGCATTCGACCAGAACAAGAACGGCGTTCAGCTGTCTCAGGCCTTCATCATCATCGCCGCTATGGCCGGCTCCATCGACCGTCCCGGCGGCCTGACCCTCGGTCCTCCGTCCGCACTCCTCGGCAAGTGGCGTATGGAGCAGCGCGGCGCTATGTCCGACGAGGTCTGGGAGAAGCGTATCGGCGCTGCTGCCTGGCCCGGACTGTCCACTGGTATGGCTACCACCCAGCCGGACGAGACCCTGAACACCATGGAGTCGCACCAGCCCTACCAGCTGCGCATGGCTTGGTTCAACAGCTCCAACTTCCTGGCTCCCACCTGCTCGGCGCAGCCCAAGCGTTGGCATGACGCCCTGCTCGAGAGCATCGAGTTCTGCGTTGTCCAGGACCTCACCATGACCCCGACCGCCATGGCCGTCGGCGATTACTTCCTGCCGGTGTCCACCTGGGCTGAGCATGACGGCATCGTCCTCACCCACTACGGCCGCAACACCGTGTTCATGGGCCCGATGAACAAGGCCCTGCAGGTTGGCGAGGCCATGTCCGACATCGAGGTCTGCCTCATGTTCGGCGCCCGCCTGAACCCCGAGTGGTGGCCGTGGCTGTCGCCCGAGTGGCGTCCCAACGACTCCAAGAACAACGGCGTCGTCGACCGCACCGAGCTCAGCGCTGCTGTCATCAAGTTCTTTGACGACCAGCTCAAGGAGCTTGGCATGACCTTCGAGGACCTGCGCGAGGAGGGCATCTACCAGCCCGGCGCTCACGGCTTCGAGTATGAGAAGTACGAGAAGGGTATGCTCCGCTTCGACGGCGAGCCTGGCTTCAACACCATCACCGGTCAGATCGAGGCCTACTCCATCCTGTACGAATCCTGGGGCGAGGATCCTCTGCCTTACTACGAGGAGCCCAACTACAGCCCGATCAGCAAGCCTGACTTTGCTAAGCAGTACCCGCTGATCTCGACTTCCGGCTCTCGTCGTTACAGCTCGTTCCACTCCGAGCACCGTCACGTCCCGTCGCTGCGTCAGATTGACCCGTGGCCTTGGGTGCAGATCAACCCCGAGACCGCCAAGGCCTATGGCATCACCAACGGCGATTGGTGCGAGGTCTACAACATGTTCGGCGAGGCCCGCTTCAAGGCTGAGGTCACCCCGATCATCAAGCCGGGCATCCTGAACTGCGCCCACGGCTGGTGGTTCCCCGAGCAGGACGGCGAGGAGCCCAACCTGTTCGGCGTCTGGAAGTCCAACTTCAACTGCCTCGTTCCTCACATGAACATCGGCAAGCTGGGCTTCGGCGCTCCTTACAAGGGAGTTATGTGCAACATCAAGCGCGTCCGCAGCTTGGACGAGGACTAACGAGGGGAAGTGAAACACATGGCAGATAAGGATCAGAAGTACGCCCTGCTCGTCGACTACACGTACTTCTCTGGCAACCACGCCGCTGAGATCGCCTGCAAGGAGGAGCTTGGCCTTCCTCTGGACCAGTATGGTATCAAGGAGGTCCAGGTCGGCCCCTTCAAGAAGGGTCCCGGCAACGATGGCGACGACTGGGAGTGGAGCTACATCCCTGTCCCGACGTCGATCTTCTCCGACCACTGGGGAACGGGCGGCGACAAGGCTGGTCAGCGCCCGCTGGCTGTCCAGGTCGAGGAGTCCGCTTCCATGTATTATGGTACTCTGGAGGAGATGGAGAAGAAGCTGGCCGAGTTCGATAGGCCCATGGTTCTTTTCCAGCTCTAAGGCGGTAAATTAGGCACGAAAACGCGCGGCCGCCAGAAATGACGGCCGCGCGTTTCACACGCATCCAGAGGAGGAGAACAGAATGAACCGTGACGAGTTTTTGGCCCTTGAGGCAAAGGACCAGGCTGCCAAGCTGAACGAGGCTCTGGCTGCCGGCAAGTCCAAGGACGAGGCGATGGAGGAGTTTGGCATCAAGCAGCCGGACCTCATGAAGTCGCAGGTCTTCTTTGTTAAGGACAAGTTCATCGCTCGCGCCTGGGGCGGCTACACCTCCACTAAGCGCACCGGCAATGAGGCTGGCGACACCGCTAACGGCGTTGGCGACAGCGACCCGTCGAAGGGCTACAACGGCATCTAAGCTTTGATGCCCGCAAGCATTGCTCATTCTGAGGACCCGTCGGCTGTCGTATGCCGACGGGTCCTTGTTCTGGCTGGAGAATAGAACGGTTCACGGTTATCTTGGATGCGTATTATTTGTGTGAAAAGGAGTAATCATGGCTACTAAGGAAGAGATTCTCGAAGAGGTTGAGCGCCTGGGCCGGCTCTCGACCGAGCAAGAGGTAGTTCTGTATAACATCTCGTTGCGCCAAGACGAGCTCGGCCGCCAGCCCACTAACATGCTCCTGAGCGACCTTGAGGCAAATGAGCTCTACAAAGACATGCTCGAGCGCGAATACCTCACCTATGAGGTCTATAACCACGGTGGAAGCGGCAAGGCGGTTATTGCCAGTTTGATTGTGACCCTCAAGGGCATGCGCTACTGCAACCTGTATGCCGACGAGATTGAGCCTCATCGTCAGTGGGACGTCGCCGGCAACGCTCGCAAGCGCTGATAGTTGACGGCATCAACGTGAGGCGATCGGCGAATCGAAGGCAATTCTTGCACTAGCTGACAGTCTCGCAATTATCCACCTTCGCTTGAATCCTGGCCGGCAGCGTGATTGCTGCCGGCGTCTTGGCGTGTGCTCCGGTTGAAAGGTGCGTCAAATGGCGTTCGCCATGGACACCAACAGGTTCTATATCGATCATGAAGAGGGGATTCCCTTCGCGTATCGGGGGATCTCGACGGTCGGCGACCCCGACAACCCTAAACCGCTCGATAGAGAGGCCTCGTATCGGCGCGAGCAGCGTCTGCGCGAGGAGGCTGATCGACTGAGGGCGCTTGAGATGGCGAGGTTGTCCGGGCCGTTCACCTGGAGAGACGGCAGAGGCGTGGCGTGGGAGTACCTCGCCATCGACTCCTCGGCGGTCCGCATCATCGGATGTGAGGGAGAAGGCGACGCTCTCATCATCCCGGATGAGATCGATGGCATGCCGGTGCGAGTGCTGGCATCGGAGAGCCTGGCGGGCCTCTCGAGCCGCACCGTAATCTGTCCCGACGGCATTCAAGTTATCGAGCCCCGAGCCTTCAGGAGCTGCAGCAAGCTTCGCACCTTGAGGCTTCCGCACGACGTGTCAGACTTTGAATCAACCTGGTACTACCAGGACTATGAGCTGGAGGAGCTCTATCTTCCCGGACTGCTCGAGTCGGTGGACGTGCAGGTCTTTGACGCGCGGAATCTCAAGCGGCTGTATCTGGGAGAGGCGGCGCAGAAGTTTCAACCCGGCTGCTTTGAGAAGAGCACGCTTGAAGAAGTCGCGGTCGATCCACGCAACCCCTTCATCTCTACCGACGGACGCGGCATCTACAGTGCAGACGGTTCCACGCTTATCGCGCTGGCGGTACCGGGGGAGCGTTATCGCGTGCAAGATGGAACGCGGCGCATTGAGAAGAAGGCGTTCAGCTCGTTTTCCACGCTTGTCGAGGTCGACCTGCCCGACAGTGTGGAAGAGATTGCGCCGTTTGCCTTGTCGCGGACGGGAATCTCGACGTTCAAAGCGCCTGCCGCCCTTAGAGAGCTGGGAGAGAAGACCTTCTATCGGTGCCGCAGCCTTACCGGGGTCAATCTCAACGAGGGATTGCGCGCGGTGGGTGACGAGGCGTTCTCGGGCACTCCGCTGGCCGCGTTGAGGCTTCCTGCCAGCGTGGAAAACCTCGGCATCCTGGGCGATACAAAGGATTTGCGACTCTCGGGAGATGAATCCGCCGTTGTCGTGGAGGAGGGCTCGCGTCTCTCGCTTGACGGTGCGGGAGGCTTGTATCGCCGGGAAGACGATGGGCTGCACTTTGTACGGCAGCTCGACGCCTCCGCAACGAGGGTCAAGCTCAAAGAGGGCACGAGGTTCGTCGACGACTCTGCATGCCTGCGCCTGCCCAACCTCGCCGAGGCCGTCATCCCAGAAGGGGTCGAGAGGATAGGGGCAAGCGCCTTCAGGGACTGCAGGAACCTCACCCGCGTTTCGCTGCCAAGCACGCTTGCCGAGCTGGGGCCCGAGGCGTTTCTCGATACCGGACTCACCCGGATTGCCCTGCCTGCCGCCCTCATGCGCATGGGGGAGAATGCGCTCGTCACCGCCGGGGCTCACCATGAGCATGGTTGCCCCAGCTTGAAGGAAGTGGCCGTGGACCCGGAGAACCCGCGGTATTTCGTGAGAGACGGGCTGTTGATCGAGCGCTGGTCGAGCGGCAAGGGCCGGGTGCTGCTCTACCTGGGAAGCGAGGGGATTGACGGCAAGGTGGTCATTCCGCCGCAGATCGTGGCCATCGCCCCCTATGCGTTCAACGGGGCCCGCGACGTGCGGGAACTCCACCTCTCCGACCAGATCCAGAGCATCGGCGTGCGCGGGCTCTCTGTGAACTGCTTTGTCGAGCTCATTCACATCGACCTGGCTGAGCCGTACGAGGGGCACACGTCGTTTGATATTCGCTTCCC
>OMWF01000043.1 GCA_900314665.1 uncultured Actinomycetes bacterium | reverse complement strand
CTGGGCGCTTCTCAAGGCGAGAAACCCGAGGTCTTCAACGACATTCGCAACCTAGGCTCCATCTCCATGACCAGCTACCTCTTTGCATAGCATGGGAGGGGGCGGGGCGGAGACTTCGCCACGCCCCCGCGGCCGCTGGCCCCCGCCTTGCTGAATCGGCTCCATGGGCGCCCGGTCCCACAGGGCCCCGCTCCCCATTGGCTCCCGCATCCTCGCCAGACTTTACCCCGTCATACTCCCTCTATGCAGACAGTTCGGAATAATCGCAGGAAAACGTCGAAGTTTATGCATGGGTTATGCAGTCGCTTCTCTCGGAACGCCAATCTGCAGATCCAAAGTCCTAAAAATGCAGAGGTACCTCGAAATACCGCTATACACGACGCGGGATTGGGTTAACAAGTTGTCTTAGGGTGACCGCATCCTGGGGTTTCTTTGTATGCATAGCCTAAGAAGAGGGTAGAGGCGACGGCATTTTGAGGCACCTCTGCATTTTTAGGCTCGCGAGTTACCTCGATAAAAATCATATGCAAAATACTGTATAGGTATATAGATTTATGCAAATATGTGCACATCGTATAGCCGACTTGGGAAGGGCGCAGCCGGTGCCGTGACGGGTCAGGCCCCGAAGCTCTTCGAGCTTCCGCAACGATGCGGCTGTATGGAGCAAGACTTCTCGAGCTCGTCAGCTCCGCAGCCTGTGCACGTCCGAGCCAGACACCGTCTCGCTGACAGTCGACCATGCAAATCCCCTGCTACCATAGGCGTCCGGAAGCATTGGAACAGCGGAGCGGAGGGGTGCGTGGGCATAGGCATGCAACAGAGCAGTATTAGCCGCCGCTCGGTCGGCTATCTCATTGCGGTCGTGCAGGCTGTGTTCTACTCGACCATGAGCACCTTTGGCAAGCTGCTTTATGAGGTGGGGCTTACCAGCGCGCACGTGATGATCGTGCGGTTCTTGGCCACCACGGTTCTGCTCGCCCTCTTTATGCTGGTCTTCAAACGGGAGCGGTTCCTGAGTCGGAACAAATCTGTATACCTGCAGATGGTCTTCTTCTTTTTGTCTGCGTGGTTTTACTTCCTCACCGCGCAGCACCTCACGGCGGGCCTCACGACCGTCATCTTCTACCTCTTTCCTGCGGTGGTGGCGCTCATCAACGCGCTCTTCTTCCGCGAACGCCTGAGCGCGCTTACCGTTGTGGCGCTGGTCCTGTGCATCGGCGGCATCTTGGTAGTGTCCGGTGAGTTCACGCCCGGTGAGCATGCGCTCGATCCGCTGGGTATCCTCTTTGGCTTCCTCTCGTGCCTGTCCTTTGCCGTCTACACGGTGCTGATTCAACAAGCTGGGACTCCCGAGAACAGCTACACCTCAACCTTTACCATCTCGGTGGGCTGTCTGGTGCTTTCGCTCATCGTCTTTGCCCCGCAGGTAGGCGGCCTGGTGGAGCTCTCGACGCCATATGTATGGGGCGTGGGCGCAGCCATGGCCCTGCTCAACACCATCCTCCCCATCATCCTCTACATCGTGGCCATCAAGCGCATCGGAGGTACCGAGGCGTCGCTCATCAGCATCGCCGAGACGCCGTTCTCGCTGCTCTTTGCCTATGCGTTGCTGGGTGAGGTACTCACGGTATGGCAGGCGGTGGGCACCATCATGATTGTGGCCGGCATCGTGTTGGTTACAGCCGAGCCGCTGGTAAAGGCCAGGGGAGCATGAGCGCGGTTCGAAGACACGGCAATGACGAGGTGCGGTGACCTATGGGCTTGGCAGTGCATACGGGCAGGCCGGTGGACGCAGCGGGGCGACTCCCCCAGGAGCTTGCGGTGTATGACTTGCTCGATGGCGTGGGCATCAAGTACGACCGGGTCGACCATGAGCCGGTGCGGACCATGGACGCCTGCGCAGAGATCGATGTGGCGCTGGCGCCGGCGGCGGTGTGTAAGAATCTCTTTCTGCGGGATTCCAAGCGCACCGGCCTCTACCTGCTCATGCTTTGTGGCGATAAGAAACTGCGCGCAAAGGAGATCGCCCGACAGGTGGGCTGTTCTCGGCTGGAGTTTGCGCCACCCGAGCTGATGGAGCGCCACTTGGGCATCGAGCCCGGAGCGGTCACAGTGATGGGGCTTATGAACGACACCGATAACCAGGTGAACCTGTTAGTCGATAATGACCTGCTCGCTGCGGAGTACATCGGATGCCATCCCTGCGTGAATACCTCGAGCTTGCGGCTGCGCTCGTCTGACCTCTTTGGTCCGGTGCTGGCAACGCTGCACCATGGATATACACCGGTGACGGTGGAGCCGGCGTAGACTCGGCCCCACCGCCACCTGCCGTTACCTGCGGCTAATGTGTCGCCGGGCGATAAACGCTGCGGTTCCGCCCGCTATCAGGGCGATAAACAGTGCAGCCACCGGCGTGGTGGGGGAGCGATCGCCGGCACGCGGGACCGATTGGGTGCCAACGTTCGCGGTCGTCCGCACAGTGCTGCTCGTCGAGGGCGTGGCGGCTTGGTCGGAGCTGTCGGCTGCTGGCGTATCCGGCGCATCTGGCGTCTCGGTCGCGCCGGGCGCGCTGGGAGTGTCGGTTGGCGGGAAGTCGTTGCTTCCCTGCGCCGAACCGCCGGAGCCTCCTGACGTGCGGGTGCTGGTGATGACTGATCCGTGTCCCTGCGACGGTTGCAAAGGAAATTTCCGGGCAGTCATGGCGCTGGTGGCTCGGCTAGATTCCGTCCGTCTTCTCCCTTACCTGAGCCGGATTCTAGCAACACCCGCAGGGCTTGTTGAGGGGAGACATGGATTTCTAACCTCAAGATACATAGTAATGTTATGCGACATACATTAAGCGTCCGTTAGTGCACGTTTAAAAAAATCGAACGATTTGCATCCCGTTATGGGAGATGACAAATTGAGGGCTGCATCTCCTTCTTGGACATGTTTTGCCCCGGCAGCATTCAGACCTCACTGTAGAGAAAGGGCCCGACGTGAGCGCCGGGTTGGAATTGCGGGCGTTGTCCGCGACGCGGCTTCGTCTCGCAGATTTGGGGACTCACTCTAAGCCAGCGTTGACGAGGCGATTGCGGATTGTATTGTCTTATGTAACAAGCGCCCCCGACAACTGCTTTGCGCTGTTGCCGGGGGCGCTATCGAATCTCAACCTGGGGTTGGTCTCGCGGCGGATATACCTCTGAGTCGCCGCGACCTGTTTGGCGGGCGAGCGCCGCCTTGCCAGCTCAGCGCCGGGTGGGCGTCGCAACCGCCATGGTTGGCGCACCCAGGATGCGCCTTGCTCGCCTCGGCCGCCGTATCAGGCGTGCGCCCTAACCTGTGCGGCCGTCCCTACTCCTGGATGCTGGCGTAAAGCGTGGCTTGGTCGAACACATCCTTTACGGTCTTGCCGTCAACCCAGGCAAGGCCGATAAACTCGTTGAGCGTGGGGACAAGCTCAGAGCAATCGCTGAAATGGCCTTTCTCGTTGAGCTTGCTGCAATCTTGGGCGCGCCAATACCCGTCGGTATGCGTGAGATAGTAGGTATTGCCGCCAACTTCAAAGAAAACCCTCGTCTGCGACCGCAGGTAATCGCAGAACTCATCGAAGTTCAGATCAAGCGGCTCCTGAGCTTGCACTCCCATGACTGGCTCCCTTCCGGTTGCTTGTTGTCCGAGAGATCAGCCTCGCCGTCTCTCAGGGCCCTGAATCCATCATATGTGTTACGTGCTGGTAAACTGACGGAGAAATTATATTATGTCAACAATAATATGGATTGAAGAAGTAGCTGTTTGAGGCGCTGCGAGGACCTTATTGGCGCCGGCACGCCGAGCCTACCAGCTTGCGCCGTGAAGCGCTTGGCGCACGCGGTTGGCCCCTCGCTCGCTCATCTTTGGGATCCGGTTATCCAGGAGCAACAGCATGTTCTCCTGGTCTTTGGGGATGGCGCCCTCAAATCGCACGATGTCGGTGTCGTGCGAGCAGTCGATCAGGCATCGGCAGGTGAGCCCCGCCACAAAGGCGCGAATCTCCTGCGCGGTCTCCACCTCGGCCGCAGGGGCCCATTGACCAGCGGCGATGTCGCGTGCCAGCGGCCAGGTCTTGGTAGGGGTGAGGGTCACGATGAGGATACGCCGTGGGTCGGCTGCGCTAAAGACGCGGGCCGAAGCCTCGGCGTTTGCCTGCCCTTTGCCGGTGCCGGCCATGCCCGCCAGGTAGAAGAAGGTGAAGCTGATGCCGGCTTTATGCAGGCGCTGCGCCTGTTCGACAATATCGGCTGCGGTATGTCCCTTCTCCATGAAAGCCAGTGCTCCGTCGTAGCCGCTCTCAGCTCCGAGGGCTATGTCGTCGACCCCGCGGGCGGCAAGCGCAGCCAGCTCATCGTCGTTCTTGGCGGCCACGTCCATGATGCGGCAGAACCCGCCGTAGCTCTTGACCGTGGGGATGCGGGCTTCAACCTCATCAAAGACTTCCAGCAGCTTGTCGGTGCCCAACGAGAAGGGATTGCCTCCGGTGAGGTAGATGCGTCGGGTGAGGGCCGTAGCCTGCTTGGCCAGCTCGTCGATGTCCGACAAGATCACTTCTCGAGGCGCCATCGCAAAAGGAACTCCCTGGTAGATGTCGCAAAAATGGCATTTGCCATG
>OMWF01000214.1 GCA_900314665.1 uncultured Actinomycetes bacterium | reverse complement strand
TCCGCCAGATCGGTGTCCATCTCAGTGACGCACTCGCTGAGCTTGGACAGGATTTCTGACTTGTCAGCCATTACGTACTCCCTCCATGCACCCCGGACGCCGCCTGCCTTGGTTGCGGCCGTCCAGCCTTGCCGGCCCGTGCATGGCTTGCATACTAGGGGCAACTGACCCCTTGGATGGTGACAGTTGGGCCATTTTGAACATGACAGTTGTGGTATTCGCCGCCAACGCCGGATGTTTCACCTTGCAGCAATTCTCATGAAACAGGGTTGCAACGAAACAGCATGACGCTATTCACCGTCAACCGCGGGAGACGGGAGAAGTGCGCCCGCGGCACCTTTCCTCACCTCAGAACGGCGGTGACATCGATGGCGGCCGATATGAACGCGGCAGACAACGTGGCAGCCGGGCCGGCGGCTCCGGCAAACGCCCGGCAGCAGCGCGGGCGGACGGCGCTTCTTCACAGAGCACTCAGGGCCGGCCCTGGTCCGCTTTCTGGACGGGGTCGACCCGGCGCTGGACCGCGCGCTCGTCCACCTGTGCGGCAAGACCTCGGTCTCGCTCACCGGAACCGGGATGGCCCAAGCCGAGCCGGTGCGCATCCCGCAGGCGGCAAGCTATCAGGAAGCGCTGTTTTCCCAGGCAGGCAACCCGGAAATGCGCGTCGTGGGACACGGGTGCGTGCACGTGCGGGGCGGCCCCTGGTCTCAGCTCACCCGTCTCAGCACGACCTGGGAGCGCGCCTCTCGGCGCACGTGAGGCGTATCGCGTTGAGGGAGCGGGACCTGCGCCCCAGCTCCCCCTCACCCGCCGGTCTTCTCGCGAAAGGTGGCCTGCATGATCTTTCTCGATCACAGCTCCTCACTGCCGCTCTACAAGCAGATCTACACCGAGATCAAGGACAGCATCATCAACGGCGACCTGGTCGAAGACGAGCCGCTCCCCTCCATCCGGGCTCTGGAGAAGGAGCTCAACGTCAGCCGGAACACCGTCGACCGCGCGTACCGGCAGCTGGTAGCCGAGGGCTACGCGCGCTCCTCCCAGGGCAAGCGCTTCTTTGTGGAGAACATCTACGACTTTGACGAGGAGCCCGACTTGGACCACGCGCCGCGCCACTCCCCCATCCATCAGTCATGCCTCCCCCGAGTGACCTACGACTTTGGCTTTGAGAGCATGGAGTCGGACCTCTTTCCGTGGAGCAAATGGCGCCGTTACCTCAAGGAGGCGGTCGAGCAGACCCAGCAGACCGACGTGCTCTCTTACGGAAACATGAAGGGCAACCGCTACCTGCGCACCATGCTCTGCGACTTCCTGTTTAGGCACCGCGGCGTCAAGGCCGAGCCCGAGCAAGTGGTGGTCGGCGCCGGCACCCAGTACCTGATGGACATCATCCTGTCGCTCTTCTCGCCCCTGGCCGACCGAGTGGCCTTTGAGGAGCCCGGCTACCTGGCCATGCGTTCGCTCATCGAGAGCCGCGGGTTCTTGGTCACCTCGATTCCGGTGCTCGACAGCGGGCTGTGCTCGTACCTGCTGGGCACCTCCAACAGCAATCTGGTCTACACCACGCCATCGCACCAGTTCCCCACCGGCACCGCGCTCACCATCGGCATGCGCAACATGCTGCTCACCTGGGCGGCGCGGCGCAAGGACGCCTACATCATCGAGAACGACTACGACAGCGAGTTTAGGCACGGCAGCCTCCCGGTGCCCTCCCTGCAATCGCTCGACCAGGCTCAGAAGGTCATCTACCTGGGCACGCTCTCAAAACTGCTGTCGCCGGGCATCCGCTGCGCCTTCATGGTGCTGCCGCCCGCGCTGCTCAGCCGCTATGAGGAGGACTACCGCTTCTTCAACGCCGCCCTGCCCGAGTACCACCAGATAGCCATCGGTCGCATGATTGAGGACGGCGTTCTGGATCAGCACATGCGCAAGCTCTCTACCAGGGAGGACCGCAAATACACGCTGCTCATCAAGTCGATCAGGACCTATCTGGACGACCGACTGGAGATTGTGGGGCAGCCTGCCGGAACGCATGTAGTGGTGCGAATCCGCAACTGCCGCAACCAGGAGGCCCTGCTCTCCGAGCTGGAGCGACGCTCGATTCGCATCTACAGCTTCAAGGAGCACTGTCACGAGAAGTCACGGGCTTACGAGAACCTCTTTCTGATGGGCTACCACGCGCTGCTCGAGGACGACATCCCCGATGCCTGCCAAGCCCTGGCCCGGGCGCTGGAGGATATCGGGTAGGGGGCGCCTGGCTCCGGCCCTGCCCGCCGCCCGCCCGAGAGACCCGCCAGCTCCGGCCCTGCCCGCCGCCTGTCCGGGCGCAATCCGGCGAGCTCTGCGCGAACTTTCATATTTTTGTATAATCAATTGGTTTTATGCTGTTTTTTGTATCAATAGCTGAGCTTGCAGTCCAACCCGCCCTGAAAAGAAGACAAACCTCATAATACCGCGTATACATTCACCCCTCCGGGGGATCACCCTCGCTTGAATCCTTCGCCAACTGGGGTTTTCGTGTCTCTCGACCAGGCAATAGCTCTGCATAGCGCACTCAAGCGGGAAATTTCGAGGCTTCTCTTCTTTTTTGAGACGTAACATTACATTAATTGATTATGTTTGCATAATTATGCATATTCTTATACTAATATACATTTATTTGCATACGCAAAGCAGGTCGGAACCAGGGCGGCACGGCCTCGGCCTACAGGCACACGCCGAAAAGCCCCCGGGTCCTGGGCGGCACGGCTCCGGTCTGCAGGTCCGCTGCGCTGGCTACGAGCCCGCGCACACCGGCGAGCCGATACCCCACCGTTGGCAAGCGCGCGCGTCAACGTCGTACCATGGGTTCAAACGCGAACAAGGCTTCCACCGGCCTTCAAGCATCCCGATAAGGAGCGCATCCATGGCAGACGACATCATTTCAGAGGCAGGCCGCGCGGCACGCTCGGGCGACTACATCGTCCGAGGCACAGCCGCTTATGGCACGGTTCGAGCCTTTGGTATCACCGCCCGTCAGACCGTCCAGACCGCACGCGACGACCACCAGGCAAGCCCACTCGTGACCGTGGCCCTGGGCCGCCTGCTCATGGCCGGACAGATGATGGGCGTCATGCTCAAGGGCGCCGACGAGCTTATCACCCTGATGATCCGCGGAGACGGCCCCATCCGCGGGCTCACCGTCACCGCCAACACCTCTGGCCAGGCAAAAGGGTATGCGGCCGTCAATGACGCGGTCCTGCCCGCCAGCGCTCCCAACCCGCTCAAGGTGGGCGCCGGCATCGGCTCCGGCACCCTCACGGTCATCCGAGACCAGCCCGGCATCGAGCCCTATACGAGCCAGGTCGACCTCACTACCGGCGAAATCGGCGACGACCTCACCAACTACTTCTACACCAGCGACCAGGTCCCCACCTCGGTGGGCCTGGGCGTGCTCCTGAGCCCGGACGGCACCGTCAGGCAAGCCGGCGGGTTTATCGTCCAGCTCATGCCCGGCTACGACGACGAGACCGTGGACTGCCTGGAGGCAAACCTCAAGCAGATCACGTCCATCACCAGCATGCTCGAGCAAGGCCTGACCCCCACGCAGATTCTCCAGCTGGTGCTGGCCGGCCTGTCCTACGACGAGCTCGACGCCACCCCGGTCGAGTTCCACTGCGATTGCAGCAAGGAGCGCACCAAGCGGGCGGTCGCCGCTCTGGGCGCGAACACCCTGCGCGAGATGGTGGAGCAGGACCAGCCGGCCGAGGTAGTCTGCCAGTTCTGCGGCAAGCGCCATGTGCTCTCGGTCGACGACCTCAAGGAGCTGCTCGACCAAAGCCAAGCGTAAGCAGGGCGTAACCGTTGGAGCAAGCCGCGGCGGCATGGGGAGGGGGTGTGCAGATGGGCGAAGCAGCGGGACAAGACCCTCAGGGAGACGTCGGGCGGCGCGAGAAGAGCCGGGCGGAGCACGTCATCGATGCGGTCCTCAACAGCGACCAGCTGCGTCTGAGCGCCAACTTCTCCACGCGCTCGTACGGCAGCGAACCCATCCTGCGCACCGGCGCCGACCTCAAGCGCGACCTTGACGAGCACCCCCGCCGGGAAGGGGGCCGTCCGGACCGTTTCCGTCGCAGCTCGGGCACGCATTCGCTTGACTCGCACCCGCACAGCGACGCGCGACGCAGCACGCGCGCCCAGCGCGCCAAGCGGGCCTGGCAGCAGTCGCCCGCGCCCGAGCGCACCCCGCGCGAAGAGGAGTCGCTCTGGCAGTGGCTCCAAGACCAGCTCCAGCAGGATGTCCAGGATGACGAGGTTTCGATGCCGTCGTACCTCGAGGAGCTGCGCTCCCTGGAGCGGCAGCCCGACACCAACGGCTTCAGATTGCGAGGCACCGAGCTCTTCCTGGCCCAGGCTCGTCTCGCCTCCGACTACACCGACGACGAGCCCTTCACAGGCTCGTTTTCCTACCACTACCAGGTCACCTACCAGGATCTCACCAACCGGGAGCTGCGCGGTTACTTTACCTGGCGCACGGCTTGGCGGAGCGGGGAGGACACCGAGGTCCCCGGCATCTACGGGCGGCTTCTGGCAGCCGAGCTCGTCAACGGCATCGGCTGCGAGCCCGGCGAGCAGGTGGTGGCCCATCTCAAGCGCCTGGCAGAGGCGTACAAGAAAGGCGACGCCAATTACTACTCGTACAATCCCAGCCTGAGCCAGGACCTGCGTCGCTGGGCGCGAGATTACGTCGTCTACTACGGGCTCGACCCCGCTCTGGTGGCAAGCGACGAGAAGCGCGCCTTTGGCGAAGGACTCCGTATCCTGCGCACCGCCGAGCGCGAGACCATCGCCCGCGCCGGCCTGAATGGCCTCGGTCCCGCCGACCTCCCCGAGCAGCCCGTCACCGACCAGCAGGTCTGGGATGCGCTCTGCGCCACCTCGTCCTATTCGGGAACTCGCTCGCCCTTCTTTCGCGCACACCCGCACGACGCCGCCGCCGTGGGCGCCGGGGTCTTCAGGGACATGGTCCTGCACTGCGCCAAGCGCCGCAAGATAGGTTTTCTGGACGGGCTCTTCGGGCAGCGTGCGACCTACGCCTATACGCCCTTCATGGGACTCCCCTTTCCGCGCGACACCGTTCATGAGGACGTCTCGGTCAGGCTCACGGCAATTGAATCGATGAGCTGCAAGCGCGGGCGCTGGACCGTGCGCTGCGGTTGCAGCTCCGACCAGCGCAACCGCGACCTGGGCAAGCTCCTGCGCGCCATCGACCGCCAGATGCGTGAGGACTGGGGTGAATGCGCTCCCCTCAAGCCGGTCGATCTGCCCAAATACCAGCTCAAATTCGTGGCCGAGCAGAGCCGTGCCCAACAGGCGCGCGCCGAGGAGGCCGAGCGCCGCCGCATCGACATCGACTTTGGCCAGCTGGCGGGCATACGCAGCAGCGCCGCCGTCATCCGTGAGGCGCTGCTGGTGGACGAGGAGCGCGAGGAGAGCCCGGCAACGCACTCGGTCACGGCGGCGCCCGATACGGCGGCAGCGCCCGACTCCGAGGCGAGGCAGGCCGCGCCGGCTCCCAGCCCCACATCTGGCTCCGGGACAGACCACAGCTCCACCACCGCTTCCGGCTCCGAGCCGACCCCCGGCTCCAACCCCTGCGGCCTCACCGACCTGGAGCTTGAGGCGCTCAGGCGGCTTCTCGACGGCGAGGGCATCAAGGACCTTCTCGAACCAGGCGCTCCGCTTGAATCAGTGCTGGTGGACAGCATTAACGAGAAACTCTTTGACGAGCTGGGGGACGCCGCGCTGGAGTACGACGGCGACCGCCTCCAGGCGGTGCCCGACTACATCGAGGACGTGCGCGACATCATCGAGAAGTAGCGGCATCGAGGGGGGGGTGCAATCCGGCCCCAACTCGCGCGAGAAGGCGGCGCCGCCAGCTGCTCTGCTCGGATGCATCCCCTCGCTCCATCCGCCTTCTCGCTCGTCCTTCGCTCGCAATCAGCTCACACCGGCAGCGTAGAATGGTGTCCGGAAGGCGAACACTTGTCCGCCCTCTGTCCGCAACCGCTAAGGAGACCAGCTATGAGTAGTCAAGACACTTAGGGCAAGTTTTTCAGGAAAGTTTTGGTAGTAGGATTTCGCACTTTGAC
>OMWF01000020.1 GCA_900314665.1 uncultured Actinomycetes bacterium | reverse complement strand
TGCCGTTCTGCAGCATGTCCTCCAGGTTCACGAGGCAGCAGTTGTGCATGTGCTGGGCGTAGTAGTCCGCGTCGTGGAAGTGGATGATGCCGTTGTTGTGGGCGTCGACGACCTCCTTGGGCAGCAGCAGGCGCATGGCGATGTCCTTGGAGACCTCGCCGGCCATGTAGTCGCGCTGCACCGAGTTGACGGTGGGGTTCTTGTTGGAGTTCTCCTGCTTGACCTCTTCGTTGTTGCACTCGATGAGGGAGAGGATCTTGTCGTCAGTGGTGTTCTTCTGGCGCTTCAGGCTCTGCACGTAGCGATAGATGATGTACTTGCGGGCCACCTCAAAGCGGTCAAGGGCCATGATCTGGTCCTCGACCATGTCCTGAATCTCCTCGACCGTCACCGTATGCCCGGCCTCCTGGCAGAGGTCGCGCACGTTTTCGGCGGCGTAGGTGATCTGACGGCTTGAGAGACGCTTGTCGGTCGGCACCTCTTGGTTGGCAGCGTTGATGGCGTTGATAATCTTGCTGAGGTCAAACGCGACCTCGGCGCCGTTGCGCTTGATGATCTTCATGGCTCTCAAGTCCCTTTCAGCTGTGATTGCCTGCGCGTTTGCATCTTGCTGTGATCGGTTGGGCAGGAACGCTCAGACGAGAGCTTCTCTTTCACTGCACCCCGTGACCTCTGTGAGGCATATCTTGACACAATTCATAGGTGAACATGGCGAGAAAAACACAATATCTTGTATTCGGTCTGTGGAAAAGACCTATAAATTGTGGTAGTAAAAATAACGTTTGAGCAGGATAGACACCTCGGGAACGGTTGTGGATAAAGAAGAAACGGTTCAATAATTTATGTTGAGGCCACGTGCCCCGCCCTCTCTCGTGCCATCCGCAGCGGGACGGGGGGCGCTCGCATCCGCCCGTGGTAGGGTAAAGCCGAGCAGGGCCAGGCATACGGCCGGCAGCCCTTGAGGGGCACGGCAGACGGGGGCGTCCTCATGCGCTATGCGGATTTCAACGGAATCGAGCTCTCCCGGCTGGGGATGGGCAACATGCGCCTGCCGGTGCGGGGCATCACCCGTAGCATCGATGCGGCCAAGGCCCGTGCGATTATCGACTACTGCATGGAGTCGGGCGTCAACTACTACGACACGGCCCTGTTCTACCACCATGGGGCTTCCGAGCCCTTCTTGGGGAAGGCCCTGTCACGTCATCCCCGCGACAGCTATTACCTGGCCGATAAGTACCTCTTCGTGCGTCCGGACTATAAGCGGGTCTTTGAGGGCCAGCTGAAGAAGCTCAAGACCGACCGCATCGACTTCTACCTGGTGCACAGCCTGATGGACGTCAACGTGGGCGCCTACGAGGGCAACGGCTGCATCGACTACTTCCTGGAGCAGCAGCGGCAGGGGAGAATCGGCTACCTGGGGTTCTCGTCCCACGCCTCGACCAAGGTGCTCAAGCGCTTTCTGGAGCACCACCAGTGGGACTTCTGCCAGCTGCAGCTCAACTACTACGATTGGGAGTACGGCACCGCTCGCGAGCAGTACGAGCTGGCCTGCGACCACGATACCCCGGTGATGGTGATGGAGCCCCTGCGCGGGGGCAAGCTGGCGAGCCTCAGCTCCGAGGCTGACGCGGTGCTCAAAGCCGTCAGCCCCAGGGCCAGCGTGGCCTCCTGGGGCATGCGCTGGCTCATGGGGCTGGACAACGTGAAGGTGGTCCTCTCCGGCATGGGCGACCTGGCGCAGGTCAAGGACAACGTGGAGACCTTCTCGTACGCAGCGCCCCTGGACGAGCGAGAATGCTCCGCCCTGGCCACCGCCCTGGCGCTCTATCGCAAGGAGGTGGCGGTGCCCTGCACCGCCTGCCGCTACTGCACGGACGACTGCCCCAGGAAGATCGACATCCCCGAGGTGCTGTCCGTCTACAACCAATGGAAGGCGCATGGCGACGTCGATGCGGGCAAGCTGCCCCAGCCCGGACCCGATGCCTGCATCTCCTGCGGGGCCTGCACGCGAATCTGCCCGCAGGGCATTGACATCCCCCAGTGCATGGTGGAGCTCGCTCAAGCTCAGTAGGTTGTCAACGTTGACACAGTCGGGGGCTAGAGGCTCTTCTTGGGCAGGTCGGCCTTGTCCGGGTCGGAGAAGATGAGCTGGATAAGGGCG